>JBDRUN010000009.1:0-8728 GCA_039801365.1 candidate division WOR-3 bacterium | reverse complement strand
TGCCGGTAGATTTCGCGCAGTCGGCGTTTGAGGCGGTTGCGGTCCGCGGCGGAGTCGGTTCCGCGGCCCAAGAGAAATGCAAGTCGGCGAATCGGCCTGTGCACTGGACGGTTGGGGACAGAGGATGCTGTGGGTTCGCTAGTTGCGGCCGCCGGTGCGTAGCAGAGACAGAGCACCTGGCCGAATACCCTTCGGCCTATGTCCTGCACCCGACTGATGTCCTGGTGACGCCGCAAGGTTTCTGCGCGCTTCAGGGTCGGCCTCGCTCATACCGTCAAGCGTTTTCGGCCTTTGGCACGACGTCGTCTCAACACGAGCCGACCGCCGTGAGTTCTTCGCCGGGCGCGGAACCCGTGAGTACGTTTGCGGCAGACATTGGATGGTTGATATGTTCTCTTGGGCATTGGTGCTCCTTGAGCCGATTATAGGATGCGAGGCCAATGAAGTCAAGCCCATGTCCCACGCGGGCGAGCTTGGCCGCGCAACGGCCGCAGCGGACCGGAACAAGGGCGTGCTAGTGACCCTTGTCAGTCAGGAACTGGTCGAGGTTGAATAGCGCGGTGTTCACAGCATGGACGCGCAGCATCAGTTCGTCACCTTCTTCTGGTGCGGCCCTGGCTGCGGCAAGGGCGGAATGGACTTTTGCCGCCAGCTCCTCGACTTGCTTCAGGTCCTCGACGCTGGGCCCCGTGCTGCGGTACTCAGCCAGCCGTTGTTCCAGCCTTGCGAATGAGCTGGTTAGGCTGCTGAGCATCTCCTGTTTCGCACTCCGAGTCGGAGGCGGAGTCGGCGGCTGCGACTCGGGGCGGGTCGTAGTTGTGAGCGGGAGCTGCAGCCCGGTGCCAGCTACCTTCGGTGGGGACTTGGACGGACGCGGGCAGCCTGCAAGCAGCACGACGGTTGAACATAGAATCACGCATGACGCGGTATGACGCATTGGTTGGTTCTTCATTGTTGTTTGTATATACTCGGCGCTACGGTGGTGTCAAGTGATCATCCGTAACGTCAGGTGTAGTGTCTTTTTGACTGAGTTATCAGACCGACTATAATCCGCATGTGCGGTCGTCCACCTCAGTCGGGCCAGCCGATAATTTGGTGCGGCTGCTATTGCGGCGCGTGAACTGCCTAGTAGACGAAGTGTGCCGGCAGTACAACTCCCGGCGGATCAGTCTGATGGAGGTGTGCGGCACACACACGATGGTCATCTCCCGCTCGGGGATTAGAAGAGCGGTGGACCGGCGTCTTGAGCTTCGGTCCGGGCCCGGCTGCCCGGTATGTGTGACCTCGCAGGAGGAAATTGATGCCGCGATTGCGCTTGCGCGGTGTCCAGGTGTTACAGTCGCGACTTTTGGCGATATGATGCGGGTACCGGGTGCAGCGGGGTCTCTGGAACAGGCCCGGGTGGCGGGTGCGGATGTTCGAGTCGTGTACTCGGCCCTGGACGCCGTTGGCTTGGCGGCAAGTGAACGCGTGCGGCAGTTTGTATTCCTCGGGGTTGGATTCGAGACAACCGCACCTACTGTTGCGGCCGCAGTGCTGGCAGCGGGTAAGCGCAGACTTACCAACTTTTCGGTTCTGCCGATGTTCAAGCTTATACCCCCCGCGCTGGCGCGCATTGCCGGTGCCAGCCGGGTGAACATTGACGGTTTCATCCTGCCTGGGCACGTGTCAACGGTCTTGGGTGCGAAGCCCTACCAGTTTCTGGCTCAGCAGTACTGCAAGCCCTGCTGCATCACCGGATTTGAAGTACTTGACGTGGTGCAGGGTATCCTGATGCTGTTGGAACAGTTGGCAAAGCAGGAACCGCAGGTGGTGATCCAGTATCGGCGTACGGTGAGGCCGGACGGGAACAGGCAGGCCCAGCGGTTGATGAGCCGAGTGTTTGAACCGGTGGACGCCGTCTGGCGTGGAATTGGGCCGATTCCGGACTCGGGACTGGCATTCAGGCCAAAGTTCCGTGGGTTTGACAGTCGGATAAAGTTGGGACTGACGGGAACGGCAAGGCCGATTGGACGAACGAAGCGAAGCAGGGTGGCATGTCGTTGCGGTGAGGTGATGCTGGGTGTGATTATGCCGCCAGAGTGCAGACTGTTTGGCAAAGCCTGCACGCCAGAGAAGCCGGTCGGCCCATGTATGGTCTCGTCTGAAGGCGCGTGTGCCGCATACTACAAGTATGAGCAATAGGACGTACGGATTCCATAAAGCCAGTTCCAGATTCGGCTGGCAGCCACCGTTTGTAACGGGTGAAATTTGGGACGAGCGGGTTGTGCTCGGCCATGGTGCCGGCGGCAGGAAGATGCACCGGCTGATTCGGCAGGTGTTCCTAAGGCATTTTGGCGGTCGAACACTTAAGAGGCTTGAAGACGCGGCCGTGTTTCGGTCGCCTGGTCGGCGCCTTGGTTTGTCTACTGACTCCTACGTGGTGCAGCCTCTGTTCTTTCCAGGCGGTGACATTGGCAAGCTTGCAGTTTGCGGCACCGTGAACGACCTGGCGGTAATGGGGGCGATTCCGATGCAACTGTCGGTCGGATTTATTCTTCGCGAAGGGCTGAAGATTGAGACGCTGGAGCGGATATGCTCTTCAATTGGCAGAATGGCGCGGACAGTTGGTCTCGAGGTAGTGACCGGGGATACCAAGGTTATTGAGCGTGGTACCGATGAAGGTATCTATGTCAATACGACCGGGGTTGGTTCGGTTCCGAAGGACCTGAGACTGGGACCTGAGTTGATAAGACCTGGTGACCGTTTGCTGATCAACGGTCCGATTGGTGAGCACGAAGCTGCGGTTGCCTTGGCGCGAGGCTCCTATCGGTTCAAGGGCAGAATTGCCAGTGATTGTGCGCCATTGCACCGACTGACGGTCCGTCTTCTGCGGGCTGGAGGGGTGAGGATGATGCGGGACCCGACCCGCGGCGGACTCGCGACAACCTGCAATGAACTTGCGGATGCGTGTGGTCTCGGGTTCATCCTAGATGAGGACGCCATTCCGGTCAGCCGCAGCGTGCGTGCAGTTGCCGACCTTCTGGGTATTGAGCCGCTTTACATGGCAAATGAGGGCAAGGTCCTGGTTGTTTGTGCAGCCAAGAGTGCGACGAAACTAGTCCACGAGATTCACCGGGACGCAAAGGGCCGGAACGGTCGGGTGATAGGTGAAGTTGTCAGCGAGCCGCAGGGTGTATGGCTGCGAACCAGGGTTGGTTCGCTTCGGCGGTTGATAATGCTGGAGGCTGAGCAGCTACCGAGGATATGTTGAGGGAATAGACCAATGAGTGACCTAGAGCCGATGGAAGAGCGTGGGTACGAAGTCCGGGGAAATTTCCTGCCGCCTGAGAATGCAGCACAATCGGAGATGATTCCAGACATGCGGGAGATCGGACAGTACATGCAGGCAGAATGGGTCAGAGGTAATACGATCGGCGGCAGAATACCCGAGCCGGTTAGCGAGAATCTTGTAGGGCTGAAAAGGCTGTTTGACGAGTACGGTCTGGTGGCATACTTCGCACGCCTTGAGGACAAGCACGTGATTACCTACGGCCCGCGGCCCAGACTCGCCCCGCCGAAGCGTTGGGTAAATCTTGTTCTTCTGCTGGCAACGATACTGTCAACGTTGCTAGTCGGCTCGCTGCAGATGGGGCACAATCCGTTCCGCAATCCGCTGGAACTTGTGTTCGGCGTGCCTTTCTCGCTGAGCATAATCCTGATACTTGGCAGTCACGAACTGGCGCACTACCTTACCGCGCGGCGGCTCGGGGTTGATGCGACATTGCCCTATTTTCTGCCGGTTCCTCATCCGATGACCGGAACAATGGGGGCTTTCATCCGGATGCGTTCAGCAGTTCCGAGCAAGGGAGCGCTGGTACGGGTGGGTGTAGCCGGGCCCCTGGTTGGCTTTCTTGCGGCCTTGCCGGTTACGATTGTCGGCCTCTCGCAGTCTCAAGTAGTGAGTGTGGGTGACGCGAGTCGTGGCATCCAGCTCGGCACGCCGCTGGTCTTCGGTCTTCTATCCAGGCTGTGGTTCGGCGAGCTCGGGCCGGGCAAGGACATTGTCCTACACCCGGTGGCATTCGCCGGCTGGCTGGGATTCTTCGTCACGGCACTGAACCTTCTGCCGGCTGGACAGCTTGACGGCGGACACATTGCCTATGCGGTGTTCGGCCGGTTCAGGGAACTTGCCAACTGGGCCGTAATCGGGTTGCTTGTACTTGCAGGCTACTTCTGGCTCGGCTGGCCGTTCTGGGCGGTCATGATATCGTTATTCGGACTCAAGCATCCGCCGCCTTTGGATGACATCACTCCACTATCCCGGACAGAGAAACTGCTGGCCCTGGCTGCGTTGGGGGTACTGGTTCTGTGTTTCACACCTGCGCCGTTCGGTCAGGCAAGATTCTAGGGTGAAACAGGGCAAGTAGGGCGTATCCGGCTTATGGTGAACTTTGAGAAGGCCAGACAGTTGATGGTCGAAGAACAGATAAGGGCGCGTGGTGTCAGGGACAAGCAGGTGCTCGAGGCAATGCTCGTAGTGGAGCGACATCTCTTTGTTCCCGAGGCGATGTGGCATCAGGCGTACGAGGACCATCCACTCCCGATTGGGCACGGACAGACTATTTCCCAGCCCTACATGGTTGCCGTGATGACCGAGGCTTTGTCGGTCGGACCAGAACACCGGGTACTTGAAATCGGTACCGGGTCGGGGTATCAGACTGCGGTGCTAGCCAGACTGGCAGGGGAAGTCTATACTGTTGAGATTGTGCGGGAACTGTCGCTTGCCGCGCGCATGGTGCTGCAACGACTGGGATATCGGAACATAAGGTTCAGAATCGGCGATGGTAACCTTGGCTGGCCTGAGTTTGCGCCGTTCGACCGGATTTTGGTTACCGCGGCTGCGGAGACCATGCCTCAGGTCCTTGCTGATCAACTGGCGGACCGGGGAAGAATCGTTGTACCTGTTGGCCCGCCGGGAATGCAGACTCTGACCCTTGGTGTGAAACATGGTAAGCGGATGGTCCAACGTGGACTAATGAGCTGCGTTTTCGTACCTTTTGTTCGTCAAGAGCAGGCCGGCCAGGCGTAGTGGGTTGACTCTTGCGGGTTTTGCCTTATGATTGGCGGGCAGGCAGTGAAAACGAGAGGAGGAGACCGTAGGACGTCAGAAGAACCTGTCCTTCTGCTGTTTTCCTTACTCTCTTGTCTCTTTCTCGAAACCCGGGGCGTAGCGCAGTTGGTTTAGCGCGCTTGGTTCGGGACCAAGAGGTCGCTGGTTCAAATCCAGTCGCCCCGATTAGTATTCAGCATCCAGGTCCGGGTCAGAAAGGACGCGCTGGTGTACCCAAACGATGTCCAAGTTCACACACTGATAAGTGAAGAACAACTTCGGCAGAAGGTTGTTGAGCTCGGTTGTCGGATTTCCTCAGACTACGCCGGACGCGAGCTTATCGTCGTCGGGATACTCAAGGGGTCGTGGATATTCCTTGCCGACCTTGTTCGTCAGCTTACCGTACCAGTGTTCATTGACTTCATGACGGTGTCAAGCTACGGGGCAAGTACTAGGACGTCGGGAGTGGTGAAGACAGTAATGGACCTGAAGTGCCCGCTGGAACAGCGCCACGTCCTTGTGGTCGAAGACATCTTAGACAGCGGTCTGACCTTGAAGTATATCCTCAAGAACCTGACGTTGCGCAATCCGGCTAGCCTGAAGTTGTGCGTACTTCTAGACAAGCCAGCCCGACGCAGAGCCGATATCAAGGCCGATTACGTGGGATTTGTGATTCCAGACCATTTTGTGGTCGGGTATGGAGCTGACTATGCAGAAAGGTTCCGCAATCTTCCGTATGTCGGTTACATTGAGAAGGGGGCAGGGGATTCGAAGGCGAAGACTGAGGAAAGGATCGAGGAAACAGGATGACTAGGAGAAGAAGTTTGGAAGAGAAGCGGTTGCGGCTGCTTGTTGCGGTTGCCAGAGGCGACGAGCCAGCAGACCTGGTGCTCGCCGGCGGAAGCGTGATAGACGTGTTCACCGGTGAGGTGCGCCGGGCCGACGTAGCAGTCAAAGATGGTCTTGTGGCCGGTGTGGGCGTGGGCTACGAGAAGGGGCCGGTGATTGACTTGAAGGGCATGTACGTTGCGCCGGGCTTCATTGACGCACACATCCACATCGAGAGTTCGATGTTACCGGTACACGAGTTTTGCCGACTGTGCCTTGCCCGCGGCACGACTGCGGTCGTCGCGGACCCCCACGAGATTGCAAATGTGCTCGGGGTCAGCGGCGTAAAGTATCTCCTGAGGGCGACCGCCCGATTGCCAATGGATGTTTTCCTAACTGTTCCCTCCTGCGTCCCTTCAACCGGTCTGGAGACGTCGGGCGCTCGACTGACCGGTCAGGACATCAGCCGGTTGCTTGCTCTGGACCGGGTCGTTGGTCTGGCTGAGGTTATGAATTACCCAGGAGTGATCTTTGGTGATGAACAGATGCTGGCTAAGGTCGCGACGGCCCGCCGGGCTGGTCGGGTGGTGGATGGTCATGCGCCGGCTGTGGTCGAACGCTGGCTTCAGGCGTACGCTGCGGCCGGAATCGGATCAGACCACGAGTGCGTTGGTCGGGACGAGGCGAGGGAGAAGCTTCGGGCTGGCCTGCGGTTGTTTGTGCGTGAAGGCTCGGCCGCGAAGAACCTGGCCGGGCTTGCCGGTGTGGTAAATGACTTTAACCTGAGGCGATGCTGTCTTGTAACCGATGATAAGCATCCTGAGGAGCTATTGCGCGATGGACACCTTGATGCTACGCTGCGCAGAGCGGTGATGCAGGGGCTGAGTCCAGTTGCTGCAATCCAGATGGTAACGTTGAACCCGGCTGAGTACTTTGGGCTCGAGCGTCGCGGTGCGGTTGCTCCAGGGTGGCAGGCGGACCTGGTTGTGCTTGAGGACCTCACAAGGTTCAAAGCACGGTGGGTGTTCAAGGCTGGCCGGCCAGTGGCAAGAGATGGTCAAGTGCTTGCGAAGCTTGCGCCGGTCAAGGACGCCGTGGTCATGAACACGGTACGGCTTGCACCTTTGTCGCTCAGGTCGTTCGCCATCAAGGCACAGGGCGATATGTGCCGGGTGATAAGAGTGGTTCCAGACCAGATAGTCACTGAGCAACGTATGGTTAAGCCTAGGGTTGTGAACGGACTCGTCGAGGCTGACCCAGAACGGGACATTCTGAAGTTGGCTGTGATTGAGCGTCACAAAGCGAGCGGTCGCATCGGGCTGGGACTGGTTTCCGGATTCGGTCTGAAGCAAGGTGCTCTTGGGACGACCGTGGCGCACGACTCGCACAACATCATTATTGTCGGGACAAACGACCAGGATATGCTTGTTGTAGCGCGCGAACTCAAGAAAATGGGCGGGGGCATTGCGGCTGTGGCACGGGGCAAAGTCAGGGCACGACTGCCGTTACCGATTGCGGGCTTGATGTCGGATGACTCGGCTGACCGGGTATCTGCACAACTGGCTGAGCTTCTGGACAAAGCACACGTTTGGGGATCACGACTGGAAAATCCCTTCGTCACCCTGTCGTTTCTCGCGCTGCCTGTGATTCCTGAGCTGAAGCTTACCGACCATGGGTTAGTTGATGTTGCCAAGTTCAAGATCGTCCGCTTATTCCAATAGGGTAGAACACTTGGCACGGGTCTGGGTCGGGGTCATTGGTGCTGGCGAGTGCGACGACGGCCTGGCTGAGCTTGCCGAGCAAGTCGGTCGTTACATTGCCAGAGCCGGCGCAGTGCTTGTGTGCGGTGGGATGGGTGGGGTGATGGAGGCGGCGTGCCGCGGGGGCAAGGCTGAAGGCGGATTGACAGTCGGCATTCTACCTGGGTCAAGTAGGGAAGAGGCGAATCCTTACGTTGACGTGCCGATTGCTACCGGTCTGACTGAGGCCAGGAATCTGGTGATAATCAAGACCGCGGACGTACTGATAGCCGTGGGTGGTTCCTATGGTACGCTTTCAGAGATAGGGTTTGCACTCAAGGCAGGCAAGCGCGTGGTCGGGCTGCATACTTGGGACATTCCCGGGATTGAAAGGGCAGATACCCCAGCACAAGCAGTAACACTTGCACTGGGTCACTAACATCCTAGAAACATTAGCGGGGAGGGATTTGCCCTCCCCGCTTACTGCTTTGTACGGTTAGCGGACGTGCACGAGCTTTGCGGTCCGGGTATTGCCGTTGAGTTCGACGTGCAGGAAGTAGATGCCCTTGGCAAGCCCTGCGGTCTGAATCGGGAGACGATGATTTCCGGCCTCGAGGCGTCCGGCAAAGACTGTGCCGCACAGGCGGCCTGAGCCGTCATACACTAGTGCCTTCACGTCGGATGCCCGAGCCAGGCTCAGGTTCAGCGCACCATCGCGGCCGAGAAATGTTGGCAGGCTTGTTCTGGATTCGCGTCCCGGGGTCCGGCCTTCGGCAACGCCGGTCCAGTTCCAGCCGTCGAACCAGATTTGTCTCTCCGCATACTCGCGATAGGCAACATACCCGCCGCCCCCACCCAACTTGCTTGAGAAGTCGCAATTCGCACCAAACTCTCCAGTAATCCGATGATCATTTGGTGTCGCTCGGTCTTCCCAAGTGGTGGGAGAGGTCCGCCGCGAAAAGGCATAGAACAGGGTATCCCAGCTGGTAGTTGGCTCGTTGCTCGTGACTACGGCCCGGAACAGCGACGTTGATCCAGAGTAGGAGTAGCGGATGTACGGGTAGCGGAA
>JBDRUN010000008.1 GCA_039801365.1 candidate division WOR-3 bacterium | reverse complement strand
GCATCTGATGACTTCCTTCCGAATTCCTACCGATTTTTTCCGCGGGGAGAATAGAACTTGCGGCCCGATGTTGTTGTTTCAATCGCCCGGAACAGGTCGTCAAAGTCTTCGCGGCTCCGTACGAAGTCAAGCTGTTCGGTATTGACAATGAGGAGCGGTGCAGCGTCATAGTGCAGGAAATGGTGGTTATATGCGTCGGCCACTGCCTCGACATATTCAGGGTCAATGCCGGCTTCGTAAGGCCGGTTGCGCTGCCTTATTCGGCTCAGCAGGACTTCGGTCCGTGCCTGAAGATAGACAAGTACATCGGGTCGCACCGCTTCTTGGGCAAGGAGTTTATAGATACGCTCATAGAGCGCTAGCTCATGCTCGGACAAGGTCACGGTGGCGAATACAAAGTCTTTCTCAAATACGTAGTCGCTGACGAGTGTCCCGGCAAAAAGGTCTGGTTCTCTCAGACTCTGCTGCTGCCGGTGCCGTGATAGAAGGAAGAACATCTGGGTCTGGAACGCGTAGGCGCCCATGTCATCATAGAATCGGTCAAGAAAAGGATTTTCGTCAACTTCCTCCAGTACCAGCTTGGCCGAAAGTCGTTCTGCTAGCTTCTCGGCCAGGGCAGTTTTGCCCACACCAATTGGCCCCTCAACCGCAATGTATCTCACTAGTACTCCTGCTTTCTAACGCCGCTTGTGTCCAGGCCATCCAGCAGTTCGCGCATTGTCCGGCCTAGTCGTGGGTGAACAGCGTCCGGTGCGAGGTCGCACAATGGCACAAGAACAAATGCCCGTTCGTGCATTCTGGGATGCGGTACGCACAGCCCGGGTTTGTCAACAATCTGAGTACCGTATAGAAGAATGTCAATGTCGATAGTCCGAGGTCCACTCCGTTCAGCTTGCTTACGACCAAGTTCTTGCTCGACTGCAAGCAATTGGTCCAACAGCACCGTTGGTGGTGTCGTTGTATCCAGTCTGAGTACACCGTTCAGAAAAGAAGCTGCGTCCGGCATCCCGACCGGCTCGGTTTCGTACCAGAAGGAGCGGCGTACCGGACCCAAGTGAGAGATATGCGCCACAGCGAGCTCGAAGTTTCTGAGACGGTTCCCTACGTTGGCTCCAAGCCCGAGAAAGACCTGTGACATTGTCTAAAACTAGGAACGCCGCAGCCGGTTGTCAATCATCGCTAGGCCGACTTCTGTTCCGCTACCCAGTTGCTGCTACTAGTGGCCATCGGGGTTCATCTATCGTCCTGGCGATTCGGTAGCGGACGACTCCCGGCGCACCCGCAAAGCTCTTCGGCCATGCGGAGTCGAGCCGAGCTCAAACTTCACCATTTCGTCCGGCTCAAGCGGCCTGCCTTGGAGCAGCACGTCGCTTGAATGGACAAAGACGTCATCGCCACCGTCCGGCGCTTCGATGAATCCATACCCTTTCTTGGTGTCGAACCACTTCACTCTTCCTACAAACTCCATCGGCGTGCTCCCTTTGCGATTTCGAGCGGTCCGTACCTCTTATCCTCTTGACTGTCTGCCCGGTTTGCCCGGTTCGGGCTGGTAATGTTCATGAACCTAATGTAGAGAAACCACCAGCCATGTCAAGAATTCCTGCCGGCACCCTCAACGGTTCCGTCTGCGTCTAACTAAAGGAGAGAGTACCAGTCGGCTTGACACTCTGGTAAGTGGTATCTAAACTTTGGGCGATCATGCAAGAACGATTCACCGAAAGAGTTAGAAAGGTTATCTCTCTCGCCCGGGAAGAGGCGGTTAGACTTCATCATGATCACATTGGTACGGAGCACCTGCTGCTTGGCCTAGTTAAGGAAGGTGAGGGAGTAGCCGCGGTCGTGCTGACAAATCTGGGTATAAGCATGGAGGACCTGCGCCGTGCGGTCGAGAACGCGGTGTCGACCGGGTCTGAAACTCTGGTTCTGGGTGAAGTGCCGCTGAACCAGGAGGCTCGGTCGAGCCTTAACTACGCAGTAGACGAGGCGCGCCGGATGAACCATACTTACATCGGTACGGAACACCTTCTCCTCGGCCTGTTGCGCGAAGAACGCGGACTTGCCTGTCAGGTGCTTCAGTCGCTGGGGGTGGACATTGACCTGGTGCGCAGTGAAACCCTGAAGCTGCTCGGCGGTTCAAAGACCGGCCAGCCGCAGCGATCACGGTCCAAGACACCCGCACTCGACTACTTCTCCCGTGACCTGACTCAGCTCGCCAAGGAAGATAAGCTTGACCCAATTATTGGCCGAGAGGTTGAGATTGAACGGATCATCCAGATTCTCGCCCGCCGCAAGAAGAATAACCCGGTTCTTATCGGTGAGGCTGGTGTAGGCAAGACAGCAATCGTCGAGGGGCTGGCCCAGCGCATCGTGACTGGACGAGTACCGAGTGTTTTGAAGAATCGGCGTGTTCTTGCGCTGGATATGGCTGCGGTTGTTGCCGGAACCAAGTATCGAGGTCAGTTCGAAGAGCGACTTAAGTCTATCTTGAATGAACTGCAGCAGCATCGTGATTGTATTATCTTTATCGACGAGCTACATACCATCGTGGGCGCGGGCGCGGCCGAGGGTGCAATTGACGCATCCAACATTCTCAAGCCAGCTCTGGCCCGGGGGGAAATGCAGGCGATCGGCGCCACAACACTCGAGGAGTATCGAAAGTACGTTGAACGCCACTCGGCTCTCGAACGCCGCTTCCAGAAGATTCTCGTTGACCCGCCTAACGTCAGTCAGACAATTGATATCCTGAAAGGCCTGAAGGAAAAGTACGAACTGCACCATAATGTCGCCTACACCGATGAGGCGCTCGAGGCTGCAGCCTATCTGGCTGACCGCTACATTTCGGACCGTTTTCTCCCTGACAAGGCAATTGACGTTATGGACGAGGCCGGCTCGCGCGTCAAGCTCTTGCGGCCGGTCATCAATCCGGAGCTGGATGAGATTGAGCGTCGCATCGAGAAGTTGAGCGCGGCCAAGGAGGATGCGGTTAGACGTCAGGAATTCGAGAAGGCGGCCGAATTGCGGGACGAACAGAAGAAGTTGACAGAGTATCTCAAGCGCAAGCGACGCGAGTGGGAAAGGAAAGGCAGTTTCCCGGTCGTTACCGAGGAAGATATTGCCTATGTAGTTTCGTCCTGGACCCAGGTTCCGCTCGCCAAACTCGAAGAAAAAGAGTCCGCGCGCCTGCTCAGGATGGAAGAGGAGATTGGCAAGCGTGTTGTGGGTCAGGACCATGCTATTGCTGCCATCGCCAAAGCAATCCGGCGCTCACGGGCCGGAGTCAAGGACCCACGGCGGCCCATCGGGTCTTTTATCTTCCTTGGTCCGACCGGGGTGGGTAAGACTGAGCTCGCCCGGGTACTGGCCCTTTTCATGTTTGGCGACGAGGATGCGCTCCTGCGTTTCGACATGTCAGAGTACATGGAGAAGTTCAACGTCTCTCGCCTGGTCGGCGCGCCACCCGGGTACGTCGGATACGAAGAAGGCGGGCAGCTTACCGAGAAGGTGCGGCGCAAGCAGTATTCGGTAGTCCTGTTCGACGAAATCGAGAAGGCGCATCCGGATGTTTTCAACATTCTCCTGCAGATTCTTGATGATGGCCAGGTTACGGACTCTCTTGGTCGCAGAGTAAGTTTCAAGAACACGGTCGTGATAATGACTTCGAACATTGCTTCCACCGAAATCCGGGGCGTTGCGGGTTTCGGGTTCAAGGCCGAAGGAGCCCAGGCTAACTATGAGTCAATTCGGGACAAGGTGATGGCCGAGGTGAAGCGTTTCTTCCGACCCGAATTCCTGAACCGGGTGGATGAGGTCATCGTGTTCCGTCCCTTGGACAAAGACCAGATGGAAGCCATTGTTGATATTCAACTCGGCGAGTTGGCCGGACGGCTGCGGGAAAGGAAACTCCAGCTTGAACTTACTCCGGCGGCTAAGGAACTCCTAGTCCAGGAGGGGTTTGATCCACAGTTCGGTGCCCGACCGATAAAGCGCGCCCTGCGCCGACTCCTTGAGGATCCGCTTGCCGAGGAGCTGCTGCGCAACCGTTTCCGGGACCACTCGGTCATCAAGGTGGACCGGGACGGCGACCGGCTGGTGTTCGAGGAGACCAAGGTTGAGGCTAAGGGTCCAGTCAATAGCACCAAGGCTCCGACCGAGCCGGTTTCTGCTGATAAGGAAGATACCCCTACAGGGTCGGCACCGGCTTCCGAGTGAATCTTTTTCTCAGCTGCCTTTTGCTGGCTGGGGTGACAGCGGCCGGCACCAATGATGCACCGGTTCAACCTGAACCGAGGTCTGATGAGAAGGTTGTGGTGCTTGCTGTGTCGGCTTACACCCGTACCGCGGATTCCATGCTCGTTGTCCGAACTGCCGGTATTACACCTGGTGAAGCGTTCACGAACGCCGGTTTTAGAACCGAATTGGCCGATGCAATTCGTCGGCTGTACGGGCTCGGCATATTCTCTCAGGTCATTGCCGAGACCACTCGCATCGCCGACGGCGTTTCGATCCGGTTCGTAACAAGGGAATTTCCCAAGCTTGCCAGGGTTGAGTTCGAGGGGTATCGCCGGGTGCGGCTCCGCGACCTCGAGTCCAGGCTTAAGGTTCAGCCGGGCGAGATCCTGTCCGACCATAAGATTTTCGACTGGCAGCAGGAAATCCTGAAGCTGTACAAAGAACGCGGGTTCCTGTTGGTAAGGGTCGAACATGAGTTGTCCGAACCGGACTCAGCCAACCGTAGGATTCTCAGCTTCCAGATTGACGAGGGAGAGCCGGTTCGGATTCGCAACATCGAGATCATCGGCAACGAGTGTTTCACCGACCCCCAAATCGAAATCCATCTTGTGAACCGGCAGAAGACTTGGTACCGCAAGGCTCGGCTCAGAGAGGACGAGTTCGTGAAGGACCTTGACCGCATCGTTGACTTCTACAAGGAGCGCGGTTTTCTCGACTGCAAGGTTCTCGACTACCAGATGCGGTTCAACGAGGGTTGGGCCGAGATTTCCATCGTGGTCAAAGAAGGAAGCCGCTACTATTTTGGCTCGGTCGAGTTTGAAGGCGACTCAGTGATACCTGAAGACAGGCTCCGGCCGCTTGTCCGCTATCGTAGCGGCAAGGTTTACAACACTAAGCTCGCCCAGGCTACCCTAGCCGATATCTACGCTGCTTACTCTGAGGAAGGCTACATCTACGCCTCGGTTACTCCGACCGAGAAGATGCGGCATGACACGGTGGACATCACTTATAGCATCGTCGAGAACAAACCAGCCCTCGTCCGGCTTGTGGTGATTGAGGGTAATCAGCAGACACTGGATAAGGTCATCCGTCGTCGGGTTACGACGCTACCGGGTTATCGGTTCAAGCGCTCGGATGTAGTCCGTAGCCAGCGAGAGATATTCAACCTCGGCTTTTTTGAGGACGTCAGTCTTGACCACCGGGTTGCTGATACTCTGGGTTCGATTGACCTTATCTATCGGGTGAAGGAGAAGGGGTTCTTTGGCACGATTGGTGCCGGTATTACCTATTCTGGTCCGGAGGGTATCACTGGATACATTGAACTGCAGCAGCCCAACCTTTTCGGTCGGGGCCAGCAGGCAGCGGTGAAGCTGGAGAAGGGGGGAAAGAAGACCAATGTACAGACAAGTTTCACCGAGCCTTGGTTTCTTGACACACCGACCTCGGCTGGGTTCGATGTTGCCTACCTTACCCGCAACTATGCCTACTACGATAAGCAGGAAATCGGCGGTGGCGTGTCTTTTTCCAGGCCGTTGCCCCTCGATTATGCCCGGGCGTACCTCGGTCTGCGGGTCTCAGACGCGTATGTGCCACCTTCTTCGATTACTGCCGGCTACGACCCAGGTGAGAACAACCCTTATGACATCCGCAAGGATACGGTTCACAAGACTGCGTTCAGTCCAAGCCTGACGCTCCACCGCGACTCGCGCGATTACGTGTTCAATGCCGCGTCCGGCTCATCGGTTTCCTACTCACTGACTACGTCGGTTGGGGACATCAGGTTCCACCGCCACATCCTGGACGCGAGTCAGTACTTCCCGCTATTCTGGAAGTTCTCACTTATGGGGCGGACTAGACTTGGGTACATCACCGGGTTCACAGCTCGTGATACAGTACCGCTGTATGAACGCTTCTATGCAGGCGGCACCGGCCCGGACGGGGTTCGCGGCTATCCGGACCAAGGCATTAGCCCGCGTCAGGCCGGGTATTTGGTTGGTGGCAAGGCCTTGGCTTTGTTCTCACTTGAGTACAAGCTGAGGCTCTCGCCCCAGCTTTCGTTCCTGGCATTTGCCGACGCGGGCAACACCTGGAATTCACTGGAGCAGTTCAGTCTATCGGACCTCAAGCGCGGTGCCGGTGTCGGCGTGCGCCTGGAAATCCCGATGCTTGGACAGCTCGGTTTCGATTTCGGGTACGGGTTTGACCGTGAGGGTGGCGGCCGCTGGGAGCCGCACTTCCAAGTCGGTAGGACGTTCTAAGACTAATCAGGAATCAGGCTCGAAGGGATTCTACGACGAGTCTGACAAAGTTGCTCACTAGTGTCGTGCCCTGTTCGGCCGAGCGCTCCGGGTGGAACTGGACTCCAAACCATGGCCTTGTCCGGTGACGGATTGTTTCGACCGGACAGGAAGATGAAGTTGCCAACACCTCGAATCCAGCTGATTCAACCTCGTTCGGCAGTACGTACTCACAGTGACTCTCAAGCATGGGGAACCTATTTCCGAGCCCGGTAAAGATGGGGTGGGGTTTCGAAACCCGTATCGTCTCGATACGCTCGATGCGCTCGCCGCGGTACACTCTCGCACCTGCCAGTCTTGCCAGCAGCTGATGCCCGTAACAGATGCCGAGCACCGGGCGATCAAGACTGAGGACGAACGCGGTCAGTCTTTCAGGCGGGTCAGTTTCGGATAGCATCATCGGCGAGCCGGAGACGACTACGGCCTGGACTGGCGGCAGTCGATAGCCAGCCCGCACTGACCGATAGTCTACTGTCACGGCCACACGACCGGACGCATTGATCGCCCTTATGTAGTGTGGAACCCGATCCTTGTAGTTGTCCGGATAGCAGTCAACGAGCAGAACTTCGATCACGCTAAGCGCGCGTCGGTGGTCACTTCGACGAGCTGGAAACGACTCACTTTCTGTCGCTCCGTACAAAGGCGTACGCATCGTGGTGGTGGATTGACTCGAAACTCTCGACCGCGACTTCGAATCCGGCTATCTCTGGGCATGCGCCGAGCTTCAGCGCCACGTTCCGAACAACGTCCTCGACAAACGCCGGGTTTTCCAGCGCCCGGCTCGTTACGTGCCGTTCATCCTCCTGCTTCAGCAAGGAATACACCTCGCTTGAGCCGCAGTCCTCGACCAGTTCAATCAGGTCCTCAAGCCATAGGAATCCGCGGAGCTCGGCGATGACGGTGATTTCAGCCCGCTGGTTGTGTCCGCTCGTGCCGACCATTTCTTTGGAACACGGACACAGGGTTGCAACCGGAACTGCCGCGCCGATACGCAATCTGAACCGGTCAGCAAGGTCGGCCCGTAAGGTACAGCGGTAGTCCATCAATGCCTGGGCTCCTGACACCGGTGCCTTCTTCTCAATGAAGTAAGGAAACTCCATCTCAAGATGCGCGGACTCGGCACCAAGCCGCTGCTTGACCTCGCGCAGGATTGAGCCGAGCTTGTGGATGTCAATCTCGTCATGGTACTGGTTCAAGATTTCGACGAATCGGCCCATGTGTGTGCCGCGCGAGCTCTGAGGCAGCGAGACGTACATGTTGATTACCGCCACGGTATGCTGCTTACGTCGAGCTTTGTCTAGGAGCACAACCGGATAGCGCAGCCCCTTCACACCGACTCGGTCAATCGGGACCTGCCGGTGGTCCTCCTGGGCACGTACGTCATCCATACTCAAGGCTAGTTCCGTGCGTCTTCGTGTCAAGTTGAAATCACCCATTTGGCACCTTGACCTGTAGTCTGTGCCGGCTGACGATGGCTAGGTAGACGGCAGCGAGGATGATTGCACCGCCGGTGAGTTCGAACCAGGCCGGTGTTTCGCGGAGCAACAGCCACGCGAGTATCGTAGCGCCGACCGGTTCACCGAGAATGGCCATTCCAACCGCCGGAGCGTTCAGGTACCGGAGTGCCCAGTTGAAGGTGGTGTGCCCGATGAGCTGGGGCCCCAACCCCAGAAGCACGATCCACAAGTAGACAGTACCTGGGTAACCGGTGAACCGCTGCCTGGCTGCCAGAGTTCCTGCAAGCAGAAGAACCCCGGCCACGCTGTATAAAATATAGATGTAGGGAAGCAGGTCCATTTCCGGCCGGACCCTGCGACCGACCAAAAGATATCCGGCCGCGCACGCCGCGCCTCCCAGGGCGAGAAGATTCCCCCTTGTCACCAGGCCAGACCAAAGGCCGGGACCGGCGATTACCATCATACCCACCACGCCCAGGCCGACCGCAGTCGCAAGCCGGCCAGACACTCGTTCGTGCAGAATCAGTGGCGATGCGACTGCCACAAATATCGGGTCAGTTGCCACAAGTACGACCGAACTTGCAACTGTGGTGTGTCGGAGCGACTCCACCCAAAGGGCGAAGTGAGCAGCCAGCAGGAGTCCGGCCAGGACTACAAGGGACCACTTTTCCCGGCCAAGTTGGGACCGTAGCTTGGGAAACCGGATCCAAAAAAACGGAGCAAGCACGAGTGAAGCTACGAGCAACCGTCCGGCCGCGATTACAAGGCTCGGAGCCTCGGCTTTCTTGATGAGTATGGAGGCGGACGACAGAACGGCTACCCCAAATCCGAGTGCAAGACCGACTCGAAGCCGCCCGGGCGTACCCGCACTAGCCGGCACCAGAACTGCTACCCCTTCCTGCACCACCGCCTCCGCCTGAGAACCTGCCACCGTGTGATGACGAGGTTGAGAACGAACTCATCATGCTCGTGACGTTGGCAGCGGATGACTGGAATCCGGTAACTGCGCCGGCGAGCGATGCTAAATCGGCGTAGTGCTGTTTCTGGATGAAAAGAGGTCTCATCGGCGTCGACTCGCTTGCTG
This sequence comes from candidate division WOR-3 bacterium, assembly GCA_039801365.1. Lineage (NCBI taxonomy): Bacteria > Pseudomonadati > Caldifarciminota > Caldifarciminota bacterium. The sequence continues at coordinate 38,505 of JBDRUN010000008.1, read as the reverse complement.
ATGAATCCACCAAGAGCTGACGGAATGCTGTGCGCCACCTGCTAGCCTGCTGGTGTCCACTCTGCCTTGTGTCAAGGGCCGTTGTCCTTTGAGCCCTGCTTTGCCTGCTCCACCAATGTCCATCTAAGCGAGTTGTAGAAGCAGGAAGTCTTGTTCTGGACAATGCGCATGTCGCCGTTTGGTTTGAGTGCCAAGCCCGCGTTTCGATGTTTGGACACCGACAGTACTTCTGAGCAATAGCGTCGCACTAGCACCACAGGTGTCCGGTATTTCATACCGGAATACTAGGCCGGTCCGCCTACCGGTCAAGCACGCCTGGCGCAAATTCGGCTTCAATTGCATCATAGACCGATGGGAAACAGAGGGCTAGTTGCCAGTCGCATGCACAAGGTAATGGGTGGAAGGTCTGCCATCTCTGAACACGAGTTCCCACGCACCGCGCTGCCTTGTGTTCACATACCGCTCGCCCAACCAAGCAAGTCTTGTTTCAAGCTCGGCCGGCGTGGGATACCTGCCCATGACAACGACGTAGTCCGGTCGCACTTTGTCGTACAGCGACGGCGGATTCCCTTTGATGCTTCCGTGATGTGGAGACTTCAGTAGTGCAGCATGAATATCCTGGTCAGCAATCAGGTCTGGTTTCTCAAAGTCTCCGGTCAGCAGCATGCGGAATCCAGCGTGTTCATACCTGCACACAAGCGATACGTCGTTGCTCGGCAAGAGGTTGTCCCGGTAGAGGGTCTGAGCCTGCGGCTCGGGCCATATGAATTCCAAGTTGAAGCCCAGCCCGCGGACCTTCGTGCCTTTGCCGGCAACCACTAGCTCGGTACCGCGGGCCGCAAACCGTGCCAGCAGACGTTGATATTCCTCGCCGCCGGACAATGTGGGTACCACGAGACGGTGTATCCGACATCGGTCGTCAATATCCAATAGCCCGCCGTAGTGGTCATTGTCCGGATGCGTGACTACCGCGAGGTCAATTCGATGGATGCCGCGGTACCGTAGGTAATCACGTAGCACCCCTGTCTTGCTCACACCAGCATCAATGAGCACGAGCCGGCCGAGCGTGTCTTCGAGCATTAAACAGTCGCCTCTCACCGGCTCAAGGAATGTCGCCCTAGTCTGGGGATTGACGAAAGCCCCGCGCCACATAAGCAGGTTCAGACCTAATGCTATTCCGACTCGCAGCCCGGTTCTTGCCCAGTTCTGGCGCCAGTTCACTGCCAGGAGCATGAGGCCATATACCAAAGAGACAGCAAGCCAAGGGACCGGCCCTGGTTCGAGAATCGTCCATTGCTGGGTGCCAAAGAAGGAAACGAGCTTCAGAACCGCACTTAGCACCAAGTGAAGGGTCTCGGCGAAAAAACCGGCCAGCACATTGCTCAACGGGAAGAGCGTCAGCACAAGCATTCCGAGCGGGATGGCAACAGATACGGGGAGGATAATGACCGGACTGAACAGCGCGGACAGTAGTTGCACCCGGTGGAAATGCAAGAGCAAGAGCGGGCCGGTGCCCAGCGATGCAGCAAGACTTACGACAAACGGCCAGAATACCAGGTTGCGAATAAGTCCGGACTGGATTCGACTCGCCACTGGGTCAAACGCTGAGTGCGTAAGGACGATGCTTGCTGCGGCCGCAAAGGAAAGCTGGAATCCGATGTCGGACAGGCTCGAAGGGGCAAGAAGCAAGATGATAATGCCCGCCACCGCGAGACTTGAGAGCGGGTCAATCTTCCGCTGGGTCGGGAAGGACAGCAGCACCGCAAGGCTCATTATCCCGGCCCGCATTGCCGAGGCACGTGCGCCGGTCAGGAGTACGTACGCCGCGATAAGTACTGCGGTTAGACCGAACCTCCACCATCCGCGGATTCGTGCTACCGAGAGTAACAGCCAGATTGCATAGACCACGATCCCGACGTGAAGACCAGATACGGCCAGAACATGCATCGTACCAGAATCGGCAAACGCTGACCGGGTTGGCAGCGGTATTCCCTGGCGTTCGCCCAAGAGCAGTCCAACAAGCAGGCCAGCTTCCTGGTTGGGCAAGAGATGGCGTGCCGCGGTGAGGACATACCTGCGCATTGGCTCCACAAGACACCGTACCACCGGGCAACCCCGGCCGTGACTGAGTATGGTCACATTCCTGGCCTCAGCGGACAGCTCACCGACAATGCCTTTTGACCGCATGTAGCTGTCGAGGTCGAACACACCCGGATTGCGCGGATGGTCAAACTTCCGGGCCTGTCCGCGGACGAGGACAAGGTCGCCGTACCTTATCGGAGAGTGACCGTTGAGCCAGAGTACGACCTTGCAGGACACAGGATGTTCAATCTGTATTACTGCTCGGCTAACTGAATCATCGGGCGGTTCCTGGATAACCACCCCTCGGAAACTGTGACACTCGTACACTTTTGTGTCAGGCACGGGATTGCCACGAGAGGAGGAATAGGCAAACGTCGCACCGGCAAGGCAAGCATACAAAGACCATCCCCTTGTTGGCCAGGCTGCGGCCAGACCCAGTGCGACCAAAATTAGACCCCCCCACCATGGTACAAGTCCGAAACTTGATACTGCGATACCTGTGGCCGCCGAGACGAAAGCCCGCAGCGCGGCAAAGCGCATGCCCCAGACCCTGACTGCGCCAGTGGAGAAGGTCGGCGGTGGCACGAAGTGAGACTATGTGGACCGCCCCGCCCGGTCAAGTCCTCCTCATTGTGTTTTTTTTGTTGACATCGTGTGGAAGGGGTATAGAATGTCGCACATTTCGATGAGCACAGCTTTGGCCCTGTTGCTCGTGGCCCAGCTGAACTCGTTCGAGTTCAGTACCATTGATACGACCGTGCTCGCCGGCGATTCTATCGAGATAACGGTAGTCGCCAAGGACCCGTACGGCGGCATCTACCCGCTAAACGCAACGGCCATACTTTCGACCACCAAGGACGGTTTGTACACTTACGTGTATCCCAATTACGCTGAGTTCACGCAAGGCATCTGTCGCAAGAAGGTAATGGTGACGCTTGCCGACAGCCTTGCGCTCCGTTGCACAAAGATTGATTCTCTTGGTACGATAGTGGGGCAGAGCAACAAGTTCGAGGTGCTTACCGGCCCACCGGACAAGTTCCTGGTTGTCTTGGCCGGAGAGCAGTGGGCACCTGGCACACCGACCGGCCGGATGCCAACGCCGCCGAACTCTCAGGATGCTGGGGTGGCCTTCGACTTTGACGTTTACCTGACCGACCGCTGGCACAATGTTGTCCGGTTCCGAAGCGACAGCGTCTATTTCGATGCTACAGACAGTTTTGCCCAACTGCCGGCTGGTGGGAAGCTAATTGACGGCCGAGGGACTTTTCAGGCTACTCTGCGCCAGGCGGGTCAACACCGGATAACCGCCCTGCCTGGCGGCGGCTCGCCTGGCAAACCGGGCGCTTCGACCGAGTTTATCGTACGCCCAGGGGTATTCAGCCAATTGCTACTGCTCCTTCCGGGTGAAACACCCCTGCCTGGAGACCCGACGACAAACCCATGGGATACGCCAGGTAAGGCTGGCCAGCCCCTGACCCAGTACGCACGGACCGATTTCAAGACAACGGTCTATGCCTGCGACGCGTGCTGGAACCGAGTGAGTGCACCTGGTGATTCGGTTGAGCTTGGCTCCAGCTTTGCCTTTCAATACAGTCCAGAAAAGGCTGAGTTGGGGGATGGCGTGGAGTTCTCGACCCAGTTCATCATTGCGAAACCGAACCAGAACATCTGGGCCAGAACGATTGACGGTCGGTACACAACGTATCCGAGTTGGCTCGACATCCGGGCGCGTGTTGCGAGCATCGAAATTGTGGCGCCGGATACGGTACGCGCTGGCGACACCACTGACATACACGTGACGCTGAAGGACGCTAACCTCCTGCCGGTTACTTCCGCTCCGTGTCGCTTCGCAGTGGTAAGGGGCAGTGGTATGATGCTTGATACCGCGCTGCTTTCAGATACCCTGGGCAGGGTCAGAGCCCGGTTCCTCTGCACTGCGGACCACGGCGCTGAGCACGATACAATTAAGGTCAGCGCGGACATTGACGCATATAAAGGTATTTACGTTGACCGGCCTGATGCTTCTGAAATCGGCGCATTCCCCAACCCCTTCGGCTTCAACCTCGAATCGGCCACCATCTTTTACTTCCTACGAACTGCAGCCGAGACTTGGGTCACAATCTATGACCCCTTTGGCAATGAAGTCAGGTCATGGCATTTCCCAGGCGGCCAGCGGGGCGCCATGAGTGGCATCAACCGGCTCCAGTGGGACGGCAGGAATGCCCAGGGTCGCCGGGTGGCAAATGGCATCTATGTTGTCCAAGTTCTGAGCGAGGAGCACACCGGGACCACGTACCGGCGTGCACATCGCCTCGGAGTAGTATGGTAGCACGGTTCCTTCTTCTTGTGTCGCTTGCCAGTCTGGTGTTGTGGCTTTCTACGGCGAACGCTGAGGGTGGTCTTCCGGGTGCGATGCTGAACTACGCGCCGGCACCAAGGGCGCTGGCGCTTGGCAAAGCATTTACTGGTGTATCTGATGATGCTCAGGCAGTCTATTTCAACCCCGGCGGACTCTTCCAGCTCAACTCCCACGAAGTCATGCTGGCCCATTCTCAATTGTACGGCGCTCGCCTGGAGTACATTGCCTACGCGCTACCGACCAAGGAATGGGGCACTTTCGGTCTGAATCTCTTGAACTACGGGGCTGAAGGTCTTGAGTCGCGTACTCCGGACAATCAGCATTGGGACAACTACGTGTTCTTTGAGAACGCCTACATGATGTCGTACTGCTACAGCCCGGTCCGTTTCCTGGGCTTCGGCGCGACACTGAAGGTGGTGACGAAGAACATCGCTCAGTATTCAGATATCGGCATCGGCGCTGACCTCGGTGTATTGGTGACCCGGCCCGAACCATTGAGCTTCGGACTGTTTGCACAGAACCTCATCGCGCCGACCCTGCAGCTGCGCAACATGACGGAGAAGTTTCCGCGCAGTCTGAGGGCAGGTGCTGCGGTGCGGCTGCTCGACGGTCGGGCCACGGTTACAGCCGACGTTTCGACTCCGCTGCTTCTGGGCCGAGACTCTATCGGTAACCCGACTACACGTTTCACTCTAGGCCTGATACCGCGCGGCGGTGCTGAGTTTGCGCTGGTACCTGGTATCTTCTACCAACGGGTCGGAATGGACCCGAACGAGATCAGCCTCGGACTGGGCGTGCATAAGGCCTGGGGCAAGATGGCGATTGGTATTGACTACGCTTTCCTGCTCCACTATCAGTCTAACTATCGGCTAGCGCCAACGCACAAGGCTGGCGTGTTCTTGGACTTCTCCGGGTTCCGGGTCTGGATTGACGCCACGCCACCGGTATTCACGCCGACACTCGAACAGGAGCAGAACGTTCTGTGGATGGACGTGCGTCTGATGAGCCGCGCTCCGATCAAGCGCTGGCAGGTTCTGATAAAGAATGCGTTTGGCGAAATCGTCCGCACATTCAGCGGCTGGGAGAAACCGCCTCTTAGGATGAGCTGGGACGGTTTGGATGACGCTGGTCGTCTGGTTGCCGATGGCCGCTATCAGTACGAGATCGTCGTCGTTGACATCCACGACTCGCCGCTTGAGTTCTCCGGGTTCCTTACAGAGATCAAAACCAAGGGACCTCGCGGCAAGGTCGAAATCCGACCGGGCGAGTAGAGCCATGCTCGTTTCACTCCTGACTTTTCTTGTGACCGCTTCGCTTCCACCGGAGCAGTTGCGTGTGCTTGTGGACCGATACAATGCGGTGCAGGCTGCGATCAACGAACAGGACTATACCCGGGCCGCAGCCGGACTCTCCGCACTCGTGCGGGACTACGGTTCGAGCGAGTTTGGTGACGAACTGCGGTATGCATTGGCCGAGACCTACTTCAATCTTGGTCAGTACAACCGGTCGCTGAATCTTTTCCGCGAGATTGCACTGCGTCCCCGTGAGTCCTACATCAGGCCCGAAGCCCTATACGGTCTTGCGCTTTCATCGGTGATGCTGGGTGACTACCGGCAGGCCCGAGCCACGCTCGACAGTCTGGCCAAGACGCACGGCTATGAGAATGAGCCCCGCACCAACTTTGCGCAGGGTGTGCTTTACTATTTCGAGAAAGACTACGTCCAGGCGATAAACAAGCTTACTGGCCTGACAATGCCTGAGGCGAAGTTCTATCTGGGCAAGTGCTACGCCGCGACCGGCAAGCCATTGCCAGCGCTCCTGAACTTCAAGGAAATAACAACTGAGGTTCCAAATACAACGCTTGCGACAATGGCGCACTTCGCAGCCGGTGAGGCGTTGTTCATGAATCACGACTACGACGGCGCCCGGGCGAAGTTCCAGTTTTTCATCGAGAACTTCCCTTACTCACCATTGATTGACTATGCTCACTATTTCCTCGGCTGCGCACTAATTGCCCAGCGGGAGTACCCCGCGGCAATCGGACGGCTCACACCGCTTACCCGTCACAGCAACAACTTTCTGGCGGCCCACGCCAACTATTTCATTGGCTATGCGTACACAGCAATGAAAAAGTCCGCAGAGGCAGTTGAGCGCTTCCAGAAGGTCCGTGCCAACTACCCCAATACGAAGATCGCCGGATTTGCCAACCTACAGCTCACCCAAGCAATGCTTGGCACCGGTGATACCACCCAGACCTTGCTCGCAACAAGCCAGCTGGCGACAATGTTCAAGACCGGGGAGATTTCTGGGGTGGGTAACTATCTTTCTGGCGTCATTTACTACCAGTTGGGTAAGTTTGACAAGGCTGAGAAGCAGTTCGAGCTGGTCCTGAGCGAGTATGCCCAGACTTCGCTGCGCGAGCCTGCGTGCGCGATGCTGCTCCTTACGCTCAATACTGCCGGACGTTTTGAGAAGTGTATTGCGGTTGGAGCCAAGTACACGACCGATTACCCAAACGACCGAAGCGAGTGGCGGGCCAAAACTCTCTACTCGTTAGCCGAGGGGTTTTACTACTACCAGAAGTACGCCGAAGCTGACGCTTTCTACCAGCAAGCCTACAATCTCCAGGCCAGTTCTGACATTACTCCGTACGCCCGACTTGGCCGATGCTACTGCCTCTTCCACCTTGACCGTTTGATCGAGGCGGTTGGTGGTTTCAAGAGCCTGCTGACCGCCCGGACTGACGATACACTGTTTACCATCTGCGCCTATCTGGGCTATGGTTACAGTCTCTTTAATCAGAAGGAATACCTGAAAGCACTGGACGTTTTCGAGGCGCTGACTAACACATTTCCAGACCAACCACTTGCGGCGGTCCCAGGCTACTTCTACGCCGGCTACTGCTACTATCAGTTGGGCTACTATGGACAGGCGGTAGATGCTTGGACGACGCTGATGAACAGATTCCCGGAGGGAAACGTCAAGGTTGCCGAAGCTGCCTTCCGGGCGGGCGACACCTATTTCAAGGCTCTGGAGTATGAAAAAGCGGTCGCCGCATTCCGGTTTGTCGTTGAGCGTCATCCGGGCAGCCCGTATGCGCCGCCGTCACAGGCGCTTATTGCCCAGTCGTTCTATAACCGCCGGCAGTTCCTGGATGCGGTTCGGGAGTATCAGAAATTTCTCGACCTCTACCCGTCCGACCCTCAGGGGCCGAGTGTTCGCAAGAGTCTTGAGAGCAGCTACTATCTCGCCGGTCAAGAAGATTCACTGGTCATGGAGGAGTTCCTCCGTCGTTTCCCGCAGTCCGAGATGGCAGCCGAGGGGCAGTACCGCAAGGGCCTGGCGCTTTTTGAAGCGAAGAACTACGCGCAGGCCGCGCTTGAGCTTCAGAAGGCTGTTGTTAGCTTTCCTGGTTCAAGCGTAGCCGGTGATGCTCAGCTCTTGACAGCAGAATGTTATGCGCAGCTCAAGCAGTGGGAGGACGCGGCGCGTGCCTACCAGAAGCACCTGGACTATTTCCCCGAGCATCCTCAGCGCGACGGCGCATACTTCAACCTAGCGATTGCTCGCTTCAACCTTGGGGACTACCAGCATAGCCTTGAGGCGTTCCAGATAGTCGTCGATTCCTTCCCCAACTCGGAGTACGCTCAGAGCGCGAAGGATAATATCGCTGCGTGCAAGAAACGTTTGGGAGCGGGTTCAACTGAATCCGGGACCCAGGCGCCGACACCCGAGGAACAACTTCGTACCAAAGAAGGAGGAAAACTGCGATGATAATGGGTCAGACCCTGGTTCAGATATTTAGGAGCAGCATCATTATGGTCCTGCTGCTCGTCGCCTCGATCGCCGCGCTGGCGTTGATCATCGAGCGATTCTGGTATTTCATGCGCAACCGGTTCGACCCGGGCAAAGGCTTGCGCGAGCTGCGCCGTTTGCTTGAGTCTGGTGGACAGTCCGAGGCCCTGACATGGGCCCGGAGCCAAAAAAACCCGCTGGGTCGCCTCTTCACGCTCGCGCTGCTGAATTTCACCTTGCCGGCCGACGAACTGACCGACCTGCTCTACAGTCTCATTCTTGAGGAACGCATTCGTTTTGAGCGACTGCTGGGTGGAATGGGTACGCTTGCTAACGCCGCAACCCTCCTCGGGCTGCTGGGAACCGTTACTGGTTTGATCCGTGCCTTCCACAACATTGCCGTAACCGGCTCAGGTGGCCCAGCCGTTGTCTCGGCCGGTATTGCTGAGGCACTACTTACTACCGCCTTCGGCCTGATGATCGGTATCCCGACGCTTTTCTTCTACAACTACTATTCGAAGAAAGCTGCTGACCTGACATTGATACTTGAGGGCACTGCGGACCGGCTGGTTGTGACTCTGGAACGGCATCGCCGGAACGAACCTGCTAAGGTTGCCCCGGCTGAACCCGCTTCCCGGTCTAAGCCGCAGGCTTCGCCGGCTAAGGACACAAGCTGGGAATTCTGATGCCTAGGCATCGCCACGAGAGACCGCCGCGCACCGAGCTGATTCTAACCTCTCTTGTGGACATAGCCCTTTCGTTGGTCATCGGTTTCATCGTCTCATTGCCGCTTTTCTTCGAGACCGGTATCTTTGTATCCGCACCGGGTGTTACGCGGGCCGGGGCCTCGGAACCGGGCTCGGACATCAAGGCCAACATCTTTGTCGCGAACGACGGCCGGATTCTTCTGAACGAAGCGGAGGTCTCGTATGAGAACCTGGCCGACCTCTTGCCCAAGCTCCTTGAACGGAGTGTTGAGCGAAAAGTAGTGGTTGCAGCGGATGACCAGGTGAAGTATAATAGAGTGATGAAAGTTCTCGACATTGCAAAGCAGGCGGGCGCGGCCGACCTTGCTTTGCTGAGAAAGCGGAGGGTTCCATGAAACCACCTTCCAACATTGACATTCTGCCGATGGCGGCGGTCGGTCTGATACTCGTGTTGATCATGATGATCCTCTCGCCGATGGTCATGGCCCACAACGCTGCTCCGATTGCGGTACCGCAGACCCATACTTCTGAACGGAAGACAGAAGAGGATGTTACGATTGGCTTCACGAAAGAAGGCCAGCTTCTTTTGAATGACCAGCCGGTCGCCAACCTCAGCGAGCTCGAAGCCCTGCTTGAGATGGCAATGATGAAGGACCCGTACGTGCTGGTGGTAGTACGGGCCGACAAGGACGCACTTCACTCCGACGTGCTCGACATTCTTGCTGCAGCCCGTCGAGCCGGAGCGCTCCGGATTGCCTGCGCGACCAAGAAGGCCGCGGAGGGGGAATGATGCCGGAACAGAAGAAGTCTCATGCAATTGAGGTTGCGGTTGTTGTCTCTATAGTCTTGCACATCGGCTTCGTATTCATGTTCTCACGCGCCACCCCACCTCGAAGTTCCTACTGTGACCTTCAGGAAGTTACATTTATGGACGTGACCTACCGACCCGAGGTAGCTCAGGTTCTGTCCAAGATTACGCCGGGCGGTGGTGGCTCGGCCGACGCCTCGGAGGCGCCGACCTATGCTTCCGGAATCGCATCGGAAGAAGTTGCAGCCCTGGACCTGAGCGCCACTCTGGAGCGCAGCCAGAGTCAGGCGAAGATTGACCTAGACCGATACGAGCTCGACCGGAGCGGTTCAATGGATATTATTCGGCTTGGAGGCGAAGGGTCGAACAAGTCCACTGAGGAAATACTAGCTCAGCCCAAGGTTGCACTTGCCCGGGGACCGGCGCGCGGCGGAGCTGGCGGACCGCCCGGCCTTACCGGATACCCTGGAGTCCGTGCGCCGGAAGCGCAACTGACGATAGAACACCGGCCCCTGGCAAAAGCACCGGCCAGAGAACTGCCCGAGATGTCCACTGAGAATCTGCCAACGGTCTCCGGGCCGGTAACATCCGGTACTCAATTCATGGTGGCCGGTCCAATCTCGCAGCGTAAGATAACGAACAAGGTTGTACCCCGTTACCCGGCATGGGCTCTGCAGCGGCGTATATCAGGGAGCGTCGTGGTTCGGCTGTGGGTCATGCCCAACGGCAAGGTCAAGGGCGTTCCGACAGTCGAATCCAGCTCAGGCTACCCTGATTTGGACCAGGTCGTCGTCAACGCGCTCAAGGCATGGGAGTTCGCACCGCTTGAGCCGGGCGTAAAGGCCGAAGACCAGTGGGGTCTGATAACGTTCCGGTTTACCCTTTCCTGACGTGTTCGAACTGCTTTTCACACTACTCGTTGCTCAGACTCCTTCAGTCCAGCCCGAAGCAGCTACTGCCAAGGCACCGGCCGAGCATGGCTTGGGCGAGGAGGTTATCACTGGCAAGGCTGAGGTAAAGATAACAGATACGAAGATTTTCTTTAGTCCACGTATTGACCCGTTTTCCCCGGTCAACGAGCTCTTGGTGCCGGAGAGTTACGTGTTTGACGACGCGCTCTATAATACGATTGACTCCCTGACTATTCCGCATCATTTCATCCATTCTTCTTTCCTGCGGGTGCCGGTTGAACGGGACCTGGTTTACGGTGACATCGTCGTGTTCCTGCCCAGTTTTACCAGCCAGGTTGCAAAGTGGGAACTGGTCGTTGCTAACTCACTTGGTGAGACGGTTCGACGGGCTGAGCATAAGGGACAGCCACCGGCAGTCATTACTTGGGATGGCCGGACCGACAACGGTGAGATGATTACGACCGGTGAGGTTTACAGCTTCACGTTCAATGCCTATGATGCCCATGGCAACCTCACCCGCACGCCAGTAGCGCCGCAGCGGGTCAACGGTCTCGTCTATCGGCAGGACGACGAGTGGATTGTTTCGATTGCCGCCGACCTCATCTTTGCCGAAGGCAGCGCCCAGTTGCGCGAGGACGCAGGCCGGCGCCTTGACGAGGCCGCAAACATCATCAAGCGTGAGTTCCGGAAAGAGGTCGGCGTGTACGTGTATTCCGAGCTGGAACAGCTTTCGTCTGCACGTTGCGGAGTGGTACTGAATGAACTCAGGGCCCGTGTTGTGTTGCCGCCCGAGGCACTCAAGGTGGCACCACGCTTCATACCAGGACTGAAACCAAAGTTCTCGAAGATAGAGATTCACATCCGCTAGCCACGGATTGACTTCCACAGCCACCCTGGTATAATTTTACTGTCGGTCTAACCCTGCCGAGCCCGGTTTTCTTCCCCACAACAAACCGCGAATAAGCGTAGCTACGCTGTAACTAGGAGGGAAGGAATGAGTCTGAAGCGAATCAGACCGCTGCTGCTGGTGGCATCGCTCGTGGCCTTGCTTGCCGGCTGTAGCCAACCAAGAAACCACAATCCGGTCATCAGCTCCCTTACCGCCACGCCCGACGGTACGGTCCGGCCTGGCACGGCAGTCGCTATCTCAGTCAGTGCCGCCGACGAGGACGGTGACGTCCTCGAGTTCACCTGGAGTGCAACTACCGGCACGCTGTCGGCGACCAGAGGCGAAACCGTTACGTGGACAGCACCGAACGGAGCGGCCAGCGGCACGGTCACCGTGGTGTGCCGAGACGGTCGGGGCGGTGAAGATGTGGCGACGAGAAACGTCAGCTCTCGGGCCTGGTACTCTTTCAACATGGACGGCTACACTCCGGAATCAACGTACCTCGCAAACCCGGGAACTTCCGAGACCACCTTTGAGTTCGAGCTGGACGGCGACCCGTTTCCGAGCGGTGCCATCGTTGATTCTGCGTTCGTCACCACCGACTTCGAGCCGCTGGATGAGCTGGAACTTGAACAGTTCAACGTATGGGTTGTAACTCCGACCGGTACCCGGGTGCTTATCTACGACGGATTCAACCTGACGAACCTTGCAGTTGACGAAATGGCTTTGCCCGGCATCGCTGGTGAGTCAGCCGAAGGTCCCTGGCGGCTTCGTGTTACGCGTGAGGCCAAGGGTATCGAAGGTTATGCCGATGAGTGCTGTCTCACCGTCTTCTACCACTACTAACGCGTTCCTATCCGAAGCCGGCGGCGGGGGAGGGAAAGCGAGACTTTCCTGCCGCCGGTTGGCCACATTCGCCTGGTAGCAGTCTGTTCGTCTTCCTGTGTGACGCAGCTAATCGGTTGCGGACGAACTTTCATCGGAATAGGAGAGTTGACTCGCGAAGCTCGGCAGGGCCACTTGGAGTGGCCCTGCCTTTGCTTTTCCCCTATACCCCGCCTCGGGCTGGGCCTGATTGGCCCCGGCTCCAACCCCGCAGTCTTACTGTCCGTCTGGGTCGAGTTCGCCAGAACTCAGCAACGTTTCGGTGGCTTCCATTCTGGCGTGGTATATTTTGCCGGCCGTTACTGGGTCAATGCCGGACCCGAATGCGGCTGCTGTCCGATTGACTCGAATCAGTAGGATTCCGCTGACTATCAGGCCGACACCCAACAGGAACTGAATGAAAAGATCAAGCCTCGTGCTACGCATCAGGCACCTCCTCCTTTTCCACTGCCTTCTTTCTCCGATTCAGTCCGCCAACTGATGGCGTCCGTAGCTCACCTGAACCGACAAGTCCATCAAGCCGGCCAGCTTCAGCACTGCGCCGGCCTTGCGTCAAGCATGCATCGAATCCGAAGAATCGTTCCTGAACCTCAAGTTCTATCCTGCGCACTGGTCCTCCGTTCTATGCTTGGTAGCATGGTTAGTAAGCACGCATCAGCAGAAAGCACATGACGTGCCGGCCAGAGCGTATTCTGTAACCCAAGCAATTCGATGTGGTTATGGAATCACAGAAGTTTGCGAGAATGCTGAGTGTCTCAGTCTATGAGACGCCTACAGTATCGTAGAACTGGGGTTTGGAAGGTCTAAGTGTTGAGCAAGCAGTAGGTTAGGCTGATTCTACTGTAAGGAGACAGGTAACTCTGAACTGATACGGGGATAGGCCTGATACTGGTCAGTTGGTTCTCAGATTGTGCTTGCGCAGCAGTCGGTAGAACTGCGCCCGTGAATACCCAGCCAGCTTGGCCGCCTCAGTAGCGTTGCCTTTGGCCTTTTCGAGGCATTGCACAAGCGTGGTGCGCTCCAAGTCGTCAGCCGCGGCTTTCTGAGCCGCACGCCGGGCAGTACGCAGGTCACTTTCCTGACAGGGTCCGTCAGTTGTGCTGGCTGCAAAGATTTCGGCTGGAAGGTCAGTAGTAGTCAGAACCGGTGCTCTGCTGAGCACTACGGCTCGCTCGATGACGTGGCGCAGCTGTCGTATGTTTCCAGGCCAGTTGAATGCGATGAGACAGGCCATCGCCGCTTCGTCCACGCCGAGGACATTGCGGTGGAATTCCTGGTTACTGCTCGTGACAAAGTAGCGCACGAACGCCGGTATATCCTCTTTACGGTCACGCAACGCAGGAACCTCCAGCTCAACCGCGTTCAGCCGGTAGTACAAGTCTTGCCGGAATGTTCCACGGCGCATAAGCTCCTCCAAGTTCTTGTTGGTGGCCGCGACGACTCTCACATCGGTATCAATCGGCCTAGTTCCACCCAGACGTTCGACTACCTTGTCCTGAAGTACCCTGAGTAGACGGGCCTGGAGCGCCGGACTCATGTCGCCAATTTCGTCCAAGAATATCGTTCCTCCGTGCGCAAGTTCAAACTTGCCCCGGCGCTGCGCAATGCCGGTCGCCGCGCCTTTTTCGACTCCAAAGAACTCTGCCTCAAGCAGTGTCTCCGGTACTGCGGCGCAGTTTACCGCGACAAAAGGTTTTCCACTTCTGACGCTGGAGTCGTGCAGCGCACGGGCAATCAGTTCCTTGCCGGTGCCGCTCTCACCCTTGACCAGCACTGGGACCGACGCACTGGCGACCTGAGCTACGATCCGGAGATTCTCAATCATCTTCGGGTTGCGGCCGACCACCCCGCGGTAATGCAGGTTGGGAATTCGAACGACCGGCTCAGGACGTAGGGGGAGCTCAGCTAGCCGCCGCATCGGCTCAGCGCAACGCCGAATCAGCTCGACCAGGAAGCCGGGACTGGGCCGACGGGACGCAGGCTCAGTCCGTTCTAGATATATCCCGGCCGGTGGTGTACAGTCGGTCATCACCGGAATCCATACGTACCGTTCGGTCGCAACCGGTGCGACCCGGCCGCTGAACCGATCGGCAGTGTCTAAGTCTGGCCGGCCATACAACAGGACTGCCGAGTCACCCAGGACGATGGCCGCATGGTCGAACTCCAGTCCCTCGCAGATGATGCGTAGTGCGCGCTCGAACAACGATACCGGCTCCAGTCCAATCCGTGTCAGGCCGACAACAGCGCCAAGTACTGCGTTTTCGGCATCAGACGGCATTTCGAGTCGAAATAGCAACCGGTTCACTTCTTCGGCATCAGCGACAACTGAAAGCAGCCGGAACGTCCGTGCCGCCTGCTCCAGAAGTGGTCGGGCCTGTTCCGGTTGACCAGACCGGGCAAGACATCGGCCGTACTGGAATCTTACTCTGGCGAGTTCGTAGCTGTCCGGAGCATCGGCCAGTTTCCCGGCTGCCTGTTCGAAACTTGAGGCGGCACCAGTGGCGTCACCGCGCTCCTGGGCGATGAGTCCTCTTATTCGCAGCACCTCAGCACTTTCCCGGGCCAGACTCAGCCGGTCGCAGAGCTCCTGAGCCTGGCTCAGCATTTCTTCAGCCCGTTCAAGGTTTCCGCGTGCGAAGAGAAGTTCGGCAAACCGGACGAGCAGAATCGCCCGCTCGCGCTGGTCACCGGACTCAGTGCACATCTCAAGCGCCTCGGCATATGTGTTCTCGGCTGCGGCCAGTTCTCCGGCCCTGAAGTGCGCCAAGCCCAGATTGGCAAGTGCATCCCGCAGCAGCGCTCGATAGCCGGGCTGGTCCCGTTCCTTCTGTACGACCGCCCCGAACATGTCTTTTGCCCGGGCGAGGTTGTCCCGTTTCAAGAAAAGCTCGCCGAGCACATTCATCGCGTCGAGCATCAAGTCCCGGAACCCGTGCTGCTCACTGATAGCTACTGTCCGGTACAGGCTTTCGGCTGCTTCCTCCCAGCGGCCGAGCTGCTCTAGTGTCCAGCCGATGTTGTAGCGATGCAGGGCAATGCAGTAGCTGTCGCCGAGCTCATCGTCGATCTTGAGGCACTCAAGGTAGCAGTCCAGTGCCCGCTGGGGCTGGCCGCGCAAACCGTACAGGCCACCCAGCTCGTTGAGCGCAGCCTGCACGCCTTCTAGGAAACCTGCCTGTTCAGACAGTCTTCGGCATTGTTCGAAACATTCCGCGGCCTGGTCATACTCGCCCCGCATCTCAAACAGTTTCCCCTTGAGATTGACGGCACCCGCTTCCTTCTTTGCGTTGCCTGCAGCCCGGGCTGCAGCAAGCGCCCTATCTGCGTGCTGCTCGCTTTCGGCCAGTTCACCGGCTCGGCGTGATATTTCGGCCAACATGTTCTCGGCACTCGACAGGTAGCCTTGTTCGTCGGCTGATTCTGCTTCCGCCACTGCCCGGTGCAGGTAGCGTCGTGCTTCACTTGGCAGAGCAAGCCAAGTCTCCCTTGCAAGGTCAAGGAGAATCTGGAGTCGCTCAGCCGGCAAGGTCGTCGCGGGCAACCTTTCCTCGAGTTCCTTCACCTTCTGTTCTGTGTCCCTAGGCAGCTTCATGCTTACTGCGAGCATACCCCACCGGTTCCACCTGTCAAGTTCATGCCAGATGAACCGGGGCTGTTCCCACAGGAAAAGCTGAGCTATTGGATGGCTCCGGAATCGGCGGTTGAGCTGAACGTAGTAGCTACATACCCTTTGTAAAGCTATTGAGCGTGGGCAGGCAAGTGCTAGTTTCTAGGACAGGCGAGAAACAGGTCTTGGCGAGGTCGCATAGCGAAATGGCTATGTTGCAGCGCTGGGCAGCAACGTCCGGCGTCTATTTGCGACAGACTGAGAATGCCGCAGAACTGCGGCAGTTGCATAAGTCGCAGATTGACGATATGATGCGCAGCAGGGCGCGCTGGCAGGCATGTGGATGAGGACATAGCCAGGGGGTTACCTAGTGACCCCGGGAGTGACTCCCCATCTGAGTCTGATTCTCAGACCCAGGCTCAACTGTCTTCTCAGCCGGCAGCTTAGTTCCAGACTGAGACAGCATGTGAGAAAGTATTTCAAGTGCCCTATGAGCTGGGACTTGAGATGACCTGTCACGGTCTGTCTGAGCGGATACGTGAGAAGGTGCGTCGGTGCGGGGCTGATCTGTAGGCTTAGTTGCGGTCTTAGTATCCATGTCAGATAGGCTGTCAGGTGCCGGCTTACTTCAGGGCTCAGCCGCGGTTTGAACGTCGCAGTTAGACCAGAACTCATAGTTGGCGTCGTGCGGAGGAGCCAGACTCAATTCTGGGTTTCAGCTCTGGTCGCTCGTTCTGCAGGGGGCTGCGGCGGAGTCAAGACACTTATGGCAAGAAGAGGAGCAAGAATACCGTGCCTTGCAATCTTTGGACGTCGAGTTACCAACTTGGAATGTGGCAGGGCCATAGTTGGAGTTGACATGTCCCATGTCAGCTGTTATAAGATTGCGCTGACTTAGTGAAAGGGGATGACGTCATGACAAAGGTCTTCAGTTTGGCATCATGGAACGTCGAGCACTTCAAGGGTGAGCCGGAGCGGGTAGGTCGAGTGGTGGAGTTCATTGGCGAGCAGGACCCGGATGTGTTCGGTCTGTTCGAGGTCGCTGGTAAGGAAGTTTACAAGATGATGGTCGAGCGGATGCCAGGGTATCAGTTCCACATTACCGAGGGTACCCAGACCCAGGAAACTCTGGTCGGCGTGCGTGGCGGCATTACTGCATTCTTCACACAGCGTACCGAGTTCAAGAGCGGCAATACGTTTCTGCGACCCGGGCTACTGGTTTCACTTTTGATCGGGAGCAAGAACTATTCGTTATTGTTTCTGCATACCAAGAGCAGTAGCAAGCCGATTGGGCTTGGTATCCGCGACGACCAGTTCGAGCGTGCGTTCAAGTTCAGTTCAACCCTTGCCAAGGCGGCCGAAGCCGAGCGGCCGAACTTCATCTTTCTTGGTGACCTGAACACAATGGGCATGGAGTATCCGTTCGATCATGCGATTTCGTGGGAGACCGAGTTGCGTAAGCTGCAGGCCGACGCCGATGGGTTCGGCATGAGGGTACTTTCCAAGAGCCAGCCGTTTACTTGGTGGAACGGGAAAAATAAACCTGGACCGTCGAATCTTGACCAGGTCGTGGCGGCAGGGCATCTTCGCTTCAAGACGTTCGGCGATGCTGAGGTTGACGTACGCGGCTGGCCACAGGCTGTGAATAGGGCCGAGCAGCGTAAGTGGATAGAGTCATACTCTGACCACGCGTTGTTGTATCTTGAGATTTTGGCGGTGTAAGGTCCGTGACTTCGGACCGCGGCTACTCAATCCATTGGACGTTGTCGAGTCCCAAGTCTTCTTTGGTTACCGGGCCAAGAACGACCATCCAGTAGTTGCCAGGACGGAGATGGTCGCGGGCAGCCTGGTTGATCTGTTCGAGGGTTACGGCACGAACGTCGTCCGGGAAGCGTTCAAGCCAGTCGAGCCCGAAGCGGTAGAGCTCAAGCGCCTCGACCTGAGTGAGCTTGCCGCGGTTTGAGCTATAGCTCAAAGGGAAGGAGCCGGTGTAGTAGTTGTGCGCTTTCAGAAGCTCGGCCGCGGTCGCGCCCGAATCATGCATCTGCTTGATGTCGCGGAACATCAGTTCGATTGCCTGTCTGGGCTGCGCGGTCTGGACCGTGGCGTGGAAGGCGCCTTTGAGCTTTGTCCGGTCGAACCAACATCGGACATCGTAGGCAAGTCCGGCTTGTTCTCTCACCGAGATGCCCAGGCGCGAGGAGAGTGCACCGCCACCGAGGATGTAGGACATCAGCCGCGTGGACAGCATGTCAGAATCGAGCATCGAGATGCCCGGATGGCCGAACTCGATGTAGGTCTGGTTCATGTCCGGCCGAGAGATGAGTTTCACATTGATGCCTTCAGGTTCAGGCAAGGGCGGGACAACAAGTTCGGGCACGGTTCCTGGTCGCCAGTTCCCGAACTTTGCTTTGACGGCGTCAAGCAGTGTTGTCGGGTACAGGTCGCCGACCGCTACCAGGAAGCAGTTGTTCGGCAGGTAGTGAGTCTGGTGGAACCGGATAAGGTCAGTGCGGGTGATTGACCGGAGGGTCATCGTGTCGCCAGTGATTGGCCAGGCGTAGGGATGGGAGCCGTACGCGAGTTGGTCAAACGCATCGGATACGACCGTGTGCGGCCGGTCGGTGCGCTGACGGGCAGCAGCGACGTACTGGTCAAGGGCGAGTCTTAACTCTTTGGGGTCGAAGCTCGGGTTGAGCGCACTACCGGCGAGAAGGTCAAGTCCTTGGTCGAGGTCTTTGGACAGGATACGCAGGGATAGGGCTGATCGGTCGAAGTTGACGTCGGCATCAAACCGGGCACCGAGGAATTCAACAAGTGCGGCGACTGAGTCCGCCGAGATGCCGGGCATTCCCCTGGTGAGTAGGTCTGTGGTCAGGCTGGCAACTCCGGCCTTGCCCAAAGGGTCGTACGCTGCTCCGGAGCGGCATATGAGGGCCAGGTCGGCTATCGGCAGTCGGTGGTCTTCGTAGATGAGGACGATGAGGCCGTTAGGAAGAGAATCGCGGGTTAGGGGAAGGGCGAACATAGGTTGCAGAAGGCAGATTGCAGAAAGCAGGATGCAGAGCCGGAACATGGAGTGGGAAGCTTGAGCTTCAGAGTTCACCGCGTACCTTTCGTCTCGGGAAGCAGTAGCCCGACCGTGCGTTTTTCTGGAGTCAGATAGGTTCGGCTAAAGTCGCGGACCTGTTCGCGCGTCACAGCCATGACCCGTTTGCGTTCACGCAGAAACTCGCGCCAGTGGCCTCGTGTTATGTGGTAAGTGGCAAGGAAGTAGGCTACGTCGGAGACGTCGTCCCGGTCGAACATCTCGCTTGCGAGTTCCTGGTTGCGTACGCGTTCGAGCTCACGCTCGGTGGCGAGTTCTGAGCCAAGCCGGGCAAGTTCCTGTTCGATGATCCGTTCAATCCTAGGGATGTCTGATTCACGCACCGGCTGGAATCCGATGTAGAGTGCGCCCGGGTCCTGTTCCACTGAGTTCCAGGCCCAGACACTGGTACAGAGTCGGTTCTTGACAACCAGCTGGCGGTACAGACGCGAGGAGCGGCCTCGACCAATGATGCCGGCTACGACGTCGCCGACAAGGTGGAACGAATCGCGTACACCAGGTGTGTGAAACGCGAGTACGACCTGAGGCTGGGAAACGCGACGCCGGACTACAAACCGACGTTCTCCGTGTTGCGGCGGTTCGATTGCGTAGGCGTCGAAATCAGGAGCCGGTCTGCCGGCCAGTGCGCCGAAGTACTTTTCGGCCCGGGTTCGGACGTCTGCAGTGTCAACCATGCCGGCAACAACAAGCACCGCATTTGCCGGATTGTAGTACCGGTTGTACCAGTTGCGGATGTCCTCAACCCGGTACCGGGCGACGTCGTCGGCCCAGCCGATGGTCGGGTTTCGCTGAGGGTTGGCAAGAAACACAGTGGCATCGAGGTATTCCCAGAAGATTGACACTGGCCGATTCTCATGCAGCCGGCGTTCTTCCCAGACGACCTGGTGTTCGCTTTCGAACTCCGAGTCCGGGAATACGCAGCGGCCCATGCGCGCGGCTTCGAGCACGAGTCCCAAGTCCCAGCGGTCCTGCGCGAAGTCCTCGTAGTACCCGGTGTAGAAAGTTGAGGTAAAGCCGTTGTTCTGGGCGCCAACTGAGTCAAGGATGCGGTCGAAGTCACCTGGCCTGTAGATGTCGGTGCGCTTGAAGGACATATGCTCAAGCATGTGGGACAGACCGGTTTTGCCGGGTGGTTCGTAATAGGAACCGACTTTGTAGTAAACGTTGACCGACACGACCGGTGCCGATGAGTCAACGTAAACAATGCCATGCAGTCCGTTGGCAAGGTCGAATTCATGCACCCGGGCCGCAAAATCATCGGTCGGACCTAAACAAAGAAGCAGCAGGACGAATAGCCCGGGCACTTGCTACTTCACCAGTACGAACCGGGTCTGTTGTTGCGAACCTGCCAGACTGCAGAAATACACGCCGCCAGAAACCGCACGCGCGTCCCAGGTCAGGGGGCCGGAAACCGGGAGCGTGGTGACAAGTCTGCCGGCCGCATTGCGGATTGTCAGCCGGGCATCAGTGTCTGGGCTTTGGTTCACCAGGAAGCGCACAAGCCCGCGGGCCGGACTTTGCACTTTCACTGTTGCGATCGGGAAGCCGCAAGTCGGATTCTCGTGTTCGGCGAACGCGGTATAGTTTACGCCTTCGACAGCATCGAGGTAGAAAGTACCGGTTGCGGTCAACCGGACGTAGCGCACGCTGTCAAGGCCAACCGAGCCCAAGTCGAAGCTTGTCTGAGCCGAGTTTGCAGTACCGATTGTGGTCCACGGCCCGGCCCACGAATTCGAGCCTTGGACCGAAGCAGTACCAGTGCCGGATGAGCGATAGACGGTCATGTCAGGACCACTCTGGTTTCTTATCGGCCGATACATGTCTAGACAGACATACTTGCCGTTGTCGAGTTGATAGGCAACGCCGTCGTGCGGGCCAAGGGCGCGGACCGGATGGGTGTGGTTTGATGTTTCGTTGACATAAGCGGAGTAGATGAAGCGGAAGGCGAAAAGTGGCGCGGTCTGGTTTGATGTCATTTTGACGTTGAGAGTAACCGACGAGTCCCCAGAGCTGGGTACAACGACGTTGGCAATGGTAGTGTCCTGATAGCCTGGAGCTCGGAAGGTAACCGAATAAGTGCCCGGCAGATAGAATCGGTGAAAGTCACCGAGCGCAGTATCGTTGTAGCTCGGCCAGTTGGCGCCGCTCACGAGTATCTGGGCATGGACCGGCCGGCCGGTCGCGGCATCAGTTACAGTGCCATGAATGCCCTGACCGGCCCGGTGAAAGAATTCAAGCATCGCGGGTCGGTTTTTGGCAAAGGTCGGGTCAATTTCTGAGGCGGGTGGGGTCTTGGTCATGTGGATTTCGATTGACCAGCCCATCATGCCGCAGGCACCGAAGTCGAAATCCTTGGTTGAGCCGTTGATCGGGTACATTCCGACGTAGCCCTGACCTACTTCATACCCGGTAGGAGCGTTGTAGCGTTGAGACAGAAACAGGAGCAGCCGGTTTTCGGGCGCAGGAACAGAGTCGGGCGAATAGCTCCATGGATATGAGATGAACAGGGTGCCGGCGTGGAAGGATACGAACATGACGAACGGATGGCGCATGATGTGCGCGAGCGTTGCCTGATTCTCGGGTTCAGAAAAAGGCGAAGCGCCCATGTTGCTCTCGTTGCCCCACATCCAGCCCCAGTTGCGGTTCAGGTCAACAGAATGGCCGTTGTAACGGGAGCCGGCATTGTATCCGTCTGGGTTATACATCGGGTTCAGCCAGATTTCGCGGGTGTTGACGAGCCGGGTGACAAGCGTATCAGTGCCGTACCGGGTAACAAGGTACTTGAGCATCTCAAAGGCAACGGCCCAGCCGATTTTCTCGTCGCCGTGGATGTCGCCTTCGAAGTGTATCGCGGGTTCGTTCTCGTGAACCTGAGGATTGTCCGATACCTTCATGATCAACAGTTGCCGGCCGCCATAGGATGTGCCCAGGGTTTCGAGCTTGCAGATTGACGGGTTGTTCTGGGCAATGGTCCTCATGGTATCAATGAACTGCTGGTAGGTAAGATACTGACCAAGGTCACGTCCTTCTTGGAAGTTTCTCTCGTACACGCCGGTAATGTCAGGCGTGATAATCTCGATACGGTGCCCAAGGGACTTGAGCAGGGTCTGTTCGGTAGCTGTTGCTTCAGCAACTATGCCCTGGCGGTCAACGTAGTTGACAAGTGCTCCAGTCCTTTCCATATCCCGGACATCGCCGCGTCCGGCAGCGACGATGCGGACAAGGTCGCGCTTCTCGACAGGCTGGGCCTGGGCTGTCACGGCGGCAAGGAGGCATTTCAGTGCGATGAGCAGCAGGAATGTGTTTCGCGACACAGGTTTCTCCTTTCATTCATGCGCCTGGCAGAGGGGCTAACGCAGGTCCATTGACTAGGGAGTAACTGCATTAGCCAGCAGTCCGGCTCAAGTTAGATATTAGACCCTGAGCCGGCCGTGTCAACATGCGGGTGCGTGGCTGTGTTATTTGCTTGACATCGGAGTTGATTTGGTTAGATTGTCATCACACGACTGCTCTATCGAAGAACCATAGGAGGACTCGATGATAGAGGAATTCAGAGCCGGCGGAGGAATCATGTGGTTCCTGCTGGCTTGTGCTGTAATCGGCATCGCGCTGGTACTGGAACGTCTGTTCACAGTGTTTATCAGGTTGCGGGTGAATGTCCGCAAATTCACGGCGCAGCTTATTGAGACGGTTGGGTCTCAGGGCATAAAGGCGGGGATCGAGCTGTGTAACAAGACACCGAGCCCGGCAGCCAAGGTTCTACGGGCTGCGCTTGAAAAAGCGGCTGAGGGCAAGACTGCGATGGAAGATGCAGTTGTACAGGCTGGTACCTCTGAGCTCGCATTTCTTGACCGCGGTATGTCACTTCTTGCTGGTATCACCACGGTTGCGCCGTTTTTTGGGTTCCTCGGAACTGTGACCGGGATGATTGGTGCGTTCAAGGCGGTGGCCGCAGTCGGTGAGGTGGAACCAACGGTTGTTGCCAGCGGAATCTCTGAAGCGCTGATTACTACCAAGTGGGGACTTATCATCGCAGCTCCGCTTTCCATTGTACACATTCTCCTTGCCAGCCGGGTGAATGGGTACCTGAGAGAGATGGAGACCGCGTCGGCCGAGCTGCTCGACGCACTGGTCAAGACCCAGTGCGGGTAGCAGGAGGCTTTGATGAGATTGAGGAAGGGTCAGGGTGCAGCTGGGAGACCGTATATCCCGACCGCCTCGATGGGCGACATCGCCTTCCTTATCATTATCTTCTTCATGACGACCAGCATCTTCAGCCGCGAGAAGGGGTTGAAGATAGTCCTGCCTGAGAAGGGTGAGGAAGTCAAGATAAAGAGCGAGAACATTCTAACGGTTTCGGTGAATCCGACCGGTCAGGTGCTGATTGGTGACCAGATTGTCACAATTCCTGAGGTCAGGGACATTGTTGTCAGACGGCTAGGGGAAAATCCGGACCTTGCGATTGGCCTGCGGGTGAGCCGAAGTGCGCCCTATCGGACGATGATTGATGTGTTCGACCAGTTAAAGATGGCCAAGGCGCAACGCATCAGCCTGATGCCGGTTATCGAGGAAGGAGCAGGACCGTGAGAAGAATCGCCCACCGGCGTTCAAGCCAGCCGGAAATACCGACTGCTTCAACTGCCGACGTTGCCTTCCTGCTGATTATCTTTTTCATGGTCTCGACGGTATTCCGTCAGTCGCGCGGGCTCAAGATTACCTTGCCCGAGGCTGAGGCAACAGAGCGAATCCTCAAGCGGCGTAACGTAGCCAGCGTCTGGGTTGACCGGACTGGTAAGATGACAGTAGATGACAACCTGGTGACGCCGGCAATTGTTACGTCGGTGATGGCCGAAAAGGTGATTGACAACCCGGACCTGGTCGTCACGGTCCAGGCCGACCGGGACGTCAGCTATGGCTACGTAACCGATATTCTTGAGGCACTCAAGGATGCGCGTGCCCTAAAGGTGACGTTCGCCACTGAGTATCGGATGGGACGTGGAGGATAGTATGCGGAGTGTCGCTCGGATTGAGATGCTTGAGTGGGAAAGTCGGTACTATGCAGTAGCCATCAGAGTAGCGGCCGCGGCGGCACTGTTGATTGTCCTGGCGGCTTTTCTTGTGCTGCCTAGGGAGTTTGTGGTGAAGCCGTATCAGCTCCGGGGTAGCGTGGAGATGGTGATGGAGGCCTTGCCGCCGGAATTGGAAAAGGTCGCAGAGCCGCCCAAGGTGGAGAAGCCTTCGATGCCGGTTGCAGCGCAGTCCGAGGAAGAAGTCGAGGCAAAGACGATTGAGACCACGACCTTCTCGGAAATAGTGAGACGGCCTGAAGAGACCGAGATTCCCATTGTTCCGTTCTGGAAGGTTGAGGTGAAGCCTCAGCCTTTGAAGGTACCTACGCCAAACTATCCGGAGATGGCTCGCAACGCGGGGATTGAAGGTCAGGTAGTGGTCAAGGCGCTTGTTGACGTGACCGGCGACGTAATCGAGGCCGAGGTTCTCAAGAGCTCAGGTAACCAGACCCTGGATGCGGCTGCGGTTGAGGCCGCGTATCAGGCCAAGTTCAGCCCGGCAAAGCAGCGGGATCAGCCGGTGCGGGTGTACGTCTCGATACCTTACCGATTCACGCTTCAGTAGCGATTTGCCATGAGTTTACACCACAGAAAAGTGGTCTGGATGACGGGCCACGAAGAACAGGAGTCCAAACAAAAAGGAGGAGTCTGATGAGAAACGTCCTAGTACTCAGCCTGCTGGTGCCGATGCTGGTGCTGGCAGGTGCCAGCCTGACGCCGGTAAAGGTGGTCGCCGATGATGGCGTCCAGAAAGGCCAGCCGGCTGCGCAGGTTGTCACCAAAGAAGGGCCGGGATTTGTCTCGCTGGTCGGTACGGTGGACACTATTGGTGGCACCACCTACGACTGGCAGGCCAATGGGCCGGCCTATCGGTTTGTGGTCAATTCGGTTGATGCCGGACTCCACGCATTGTGGATGTTCTCGGCTGACCAGAGCGGCAGCTTCCCGGACCGGAACATGCGCTACAATTTCTACGACTATGGCGCTGGTTCCTGGAACTGGATTGACCCTGATTTCATGCAGTCTGGCGTGAACGCCTATACGGCGAGGTGTGGATTCGGCAATCTGAGCGCTGACCCCGTCAGCGGAGTGGCGTACGTTTCTTCGCACGGCGGTTCGCCGATCAAGGTTACTGCGGCCCGGGACATGGCACCGGGTGCCGGTATCTTTGAATACTGCGCCGGACCTGATGCCTACTTGTGGGGCTACATTGCGGCTGGGCACACCTCGAAGTTCCAGTGCCACATGATTGATGATGCGAGCCGCGACATGGTGTACTACAGCGGAGTTGATCCGTGGTGCACCTGGTCAACGCCAATGGCGGTGGCTGCGCCGCAGCCAGACCCGGAGTTCCCAGACCAGAACATCGCCTGCTCCAACGTTAGCGACAAGGTCTGTCTCACCTGGGTGGCTTCAGGCACTGACCCTGAGCCGGGATTCTACCGCATCTCTGAGGATGGCGGCCTGACCTGGGGCGCTCCGACAGACCTGCCTTGGCCTCCAGCCTACAGCGCTGATACCGCACCTTCCTTCTACATTACGTCGCTATTCCCGTTCTATGACGCTAACGACAGACTCCACATTGTTACTGACCTGTGTCCAGTTGTCGGCGGAACCGGCTACGTTATTCCGGCGCAGATCTGGCACTGGTGCCCGGACAACACACCAAACTGGTCCCATATCGCGACTGCGAGCTGCGCTCCGGAGAATCTCGGAGCACCGGTCGGTAACAACGCACTGTACGCGTGCCGGCCGAGCATCGGCCAGGACGCGGCTGGCAATCTCTATGTTGCCTGGGAGCAGTTCGACTCTTCGAACGTTGAGCCCGGACCGCCCGACCGGCTGCGCGCTGACATCTTCGTTGCTGGCTCTAGGGATAACGGGCAGACATGGGGACAGCCGGTGAAGATTACGCAGGCCGGCACGACAAGCTGCCGGTATCCGTCAATGGTTGATCTAGCGTACAACGACGGAACCGAAGATAAGCTTGCGGTGTTGTACATGATCGACCAGATTGCCGGTTCCTTTGTGCAGCAGGAGAACGTTGCTTCAAACAACCCGATTGTCTGCCATTGGATTCCGACTTCTGCCATCGGCATCGCTGAGCCTGGTGTGAAGCGGCCGGTTCGATATGAGGTGCACGCTACGCCGAACCCGTTCGGCTCGCGGACGGTTATCTCCTACGCATTGCCAAGGGCGGGCAACGTGTCGGTCATGGTGTATGATGAGGCCGGCAGGCCGGTCCGTGCGCTTGAACAGGGCCAGCGCGAGCCTGGTCAGTACTCGGTTGCTTGGGATGGCCGTTCGGACAGCGGCGAGCCAGTTGCAGCCGGGGTTTACTTCTACAAACTGAGCACCGGTGGCGCTTCTCTGTCCGGTAAGCTCACGGTAGTTCGCTAACCATCGTGGCGGCGGGGCGGTTTCCCGCCCCGCCGCTTCATTACCGTGGGCGCCGCTGAGCTGGCCGGTGCCGGATCAGTCGCAGTCGAAGTTTCACCAAGGAGGTATGAAGATGAGAATGACTAGTGACCAGCGTTTGATGAGCAAGCCCGGCACCAGACAATGGCCAGCAATCAGGAGTTGCTGGCTGTTTACCACTGGCTGTTTCTTGCTTCTTGTGGTCTTCGTTGCCGGATGTGGAACCGAACCGCCACCCCGCTGGCCATGGTGGACCGCCCAGGACTCAGCTGCGGTCCGACTAGAGCTCGGCCGCTGGAAGGACGTGTTCAGCGCTAATCACGCGATGCGCGGCGGGTTGGAATATGTTTGGCGCAGTAGGCTGAGCTCCAAGGATAGCACCTCGACGACTGGCGACACACTATACAAGTTCGCTCGGCTCTTGTCCTTTAGCCTGGAACCAACCGACAGCGGCCATGCCGATGTGTATCAGTTTGGTGTCACAGTGGACACTCTCGCGCTCAAGGATACTTTTTGTGAGGTTACGTACTACGATTCAATGGCTGCGTGCCGGGCAGTTTTCGGCTACGACAGCCTGTGGGTTGTCGGGTTCAGGCCAGACACTCAAATCTCCGGTACACCGCCCGAAACCACGATCATATTCCGGCCGAGCTACACCGAGCTGCGTGGGTTTGAGCAACCGGTGATTGCGACCAAGGGCTTTGCCTGGAAGGCGATGCGTAAGCTTTTCTTGGCGCGGGACACGATGCCGGATACGCTCTACTACGAACTGAGGAAGGCTACGGGTTTCGCGGTTTACGCCCCGAGCGCAACCGACGCACCTAGTATTTCAAGAGTCATCTTTTCTCGGCCCGGCCGGGTGGACACGGTGTTCTATTCTCCGCGGCTTGATGGCCGAGGATTGTACAATCTCAAGTCGCTCAACTCGCTGTACACGGTCCGGCCCGGCGAAGAGGTGACGGTAAGTGTAGTAACGACTACACCGCCTGACACGACGACTGAGAAGAACCGGTTTCTGCTCTACACTGCCGGCAAGGTTGCGGACATCACGGCCAGCGCCCGGAACGGTCAGGGCGTGTTCTCATTCGCCGACACTGGCTATCATCACGTGTACATCAAAGTGGTGCCGCTGTCGAACCTGCTCTACCCGGAGGCCGACTACGTTGAGACGGTATGGGCGATTCCGGTCCGGGTGGCAAATCCCTAGAAGGAGGCGACCATGAGAAGAATGACCATTGACCAAAGTCCAAAGACCAGCGTGAGCCGGTGGTTGGTGCTTGTACTTGCCACTGCTTCAGTCGTCCTGGCCCAGACTGGTCGTATCCGGGGCCGGGTTACCGATGCTGAGACCGGCGAGGCATTGGTTGGTGCCAACGTCGTGATTCAAGGGACGCTGCTTGGCTCGGCAACCGATGCGGATGGCGAGTATCTCATCAGCAACGTGCCGGTAGGAAAGCAGACGATCGAGGTTTCCTACATCGGCTATCAGACGTTCGTTCGCAAGGATGTGCTCGTGATACTAGACCAGACAATCACTGAGGACTTCAAGCTGAAGCCCGGCGCGGCCCTGCGTGTCGAGGAAGTGGTCGTGGCCGGGACCCGGGCAAAGATCGTTCGGACTGACCCGACGACCAGCCGGTATATGACGACTGAGGAGTTTGACAAGATGCCGGTGCAGAGTCTTGCCGACATTGTCAGGCTTCAGGCTGGTGTAGTCACAAGCCCCGCATATGGTCAGCACCTGCGCGGCGGCAGGCCGGACGAGGTCGCCTATTTCGTAGACGGCGTGGCGAGCCGGGACCCGCTCTTTGGATACCAAGCTGCCCAGGTCAATCCTGAGGCGACAGCCGAGGTTGTGGTGATTTCCGGCGGTTTTGACGCCGAGTACGGCGAAGCAATGTCCGGTGTTATCCAGGTGGTGACCAAGGAAGGTAAGGGCACGATGCAGGGCCGGGCAAAGTTCGTCACCGACGAGGTTTTCCCCAAGACGCTGAACTTTGGTGACAACCGCTATGAAATTTCGGTCGGTGGTCCGGTGCCATCGCTTAACCGCCTGCGCTACTTTGTATCCGGCGAGCTGTACTTCACCGACGACTACGCGCCGAGTCGGTACAAGCTGCCGCATCAGAGACGCCAGGACTATAACGCCTCGGGCAAGTTGACTTACTCCGTGCCACTAAACCAGGGTCTAAAGTTCACGGCGAGCGGGCTTGCCTCACGGGCCCAGTATGAGATGTATCCCTATGACCGGGAGAGCGAGAATCATCTTGGGTTCAAGTACAACCTGGACCACTTCTTGTCCCGGCGCGAGCGGGTGAAGATGGCTGATCTATCAGCTAACCACATGCTCACCGAGAAAACGTTCTACACGGTAAGATTCGGCTACTTCCATAACCAGCGGACCATCGCAGTCCGTGACCTCGAGCGTGAGGCCAAGGAGCGTGATTTCTCAAAGCGTTTCTGGGAGGACTACATCTTCAAGGCTGAGGATACTGTTCTCGCGGATTCTTCGGCACTGTTCCGACCCCTGCCCGGTTACGTGACCCAGACGAACGCCAACTCAAACAATCCGTGGGGTGTGTTTGGGCTGTTCTACGGATATGGCGACTATCGGTACTTCCAGGTGCACTGGGCTGATGTTTGGAACGTGAAGGCCGATTTGACCCACAATGTCGGCCGAGTGCACGAGATCAAGACTGGACTGGAGTTCAAGCAGAACTACCTGCACCGGCGTTACAACTCGCTGCCCACCGACCCGAATCCGTTTGTGGACTACTATGACTACGACCCAGTGAACGTGGCTGCGTTCGTGCAGGACCGCATGGACTTTGAGGACCTGGTAGTCCGGGCCGGGCTGCGACTTGATTACCTTGACCCGAACTCCTACAAGCGGGCCAACCCCACCAATGTTGGCGACACGACGATGATTCCGGCCATGGTCAAGTACAAACTTTCGCCTCGGCTTGGCGTGTCTTTCCCAATTACGACCCGAACCAAGTTTCGGTTCAGCTACGGCCACTTTTTCCAGACTCCGGCGTACCGATATCTGTATGACAACACCTCCTCAACGGCCTATGCCCGGGGTAATCAGATTATCGGCAACCCGGACCTTGCAGCCCAGCAGACGATTGCCTATGAGCTGGGTTTGGAGCAGCAGCTGTCTGATGTTACACTAGTTGACTTCACCGCCTACTATAAGGACATCTTCGACCTAATGGGCACGCGGTTCCAGCCGGCGGTGCCATTAGGCTACTATCCGCTGGTGAACGAGGAGTACGGTAGTGTGCGTGGATTCGAAATCGGATTCGTAAAGTCGCTTGCAGACTACTGGAATGCCCGAGTCTCCTATGGCCTTTCGATGGCCCGAGGCACGGCATCCTACACCTACGAATGGTACTACGAACGATACCGCTACGGAGTTGACCCGGTAACCGGACAGGAAATGGAGCCGCCGCGCAAGGATTACGCGCTCGATTTCGACGAAACCCATAATGCCAAGCTAAGCATAGGCTGCGACTTCCCGAACGACTTTGCGCTCGTGCCATTACGTCAGTTCACCGCATCGGCCTTGGCAAACTTTGGGTCCGGCCTGCCATATACCCCGCGTGAGGTGCGCAAGCTTAACGCAGGCCGTCGCATCGCGGAGCGGAACTCGGCCCGGATGCCGGCACGGTTCACCACCGACCTGAATGCGGCGAAGTACTTTAGCCTCGGCCGGCTCAAGCTCGGGCTGACCTGCGTCGTAACCAATCTGTTCAATGCCCAGGTTGTGCAGTGGGTTTATGGGGCAACCGGCAAGCCCAATGACGACGGCTATATCTGGACCTATTCACCGGCCAACTGGGCAAACTCACTGGATGCGACACTGCTATCCGGCACGTACAACCCGGCTCGGGACCGCAATCACGACGGCTACATTACCGACGAGGAAGAGTACATCGCCTACCGGGTGGCGTATCTTGACTTCGTCAACAACCCGATGAACTACGGCGCACCCCGGCAGGTCAAGGTCGGCATCAACCTCGAGTTCTAGAAGGAGGCAACTATGAGAAAAATGACCCATGACCAACGCCCGCCAGCTAGCTGGTTGTTGCTATTGTCGGTCTTAGCGGCTGTTGCACCGGTCTGGGCGAAGACTGCGGGCAAACCCTGGAAACCTTCGCGCGTCTTTGACTTCCGGTGGTATCAGAAAAACCAGTGGCGGCTGCCGGTTACAAACTACGCTACCTTCGGTTACGGCATCGGCCGGCCAGGCGGAGAATGGCCGGCTGGCTCGGGCGATATGTACATCTACGGTGCCGGTATCTGGATCGGCTGCTTGAGAAAAAGTTCAAGCGGTAAGGACACCCTGGTCTCCTGCGGCTACAACCCGAATTCGGGCAAGTCCGAGATGACGCCCGGAGCCTACGACAACGCAACCGGTGGCTATTCTGAGCGCGGGTTCGAACGGGTCTATATCTATCCTGGGGACTGGCCGCCTAACGAGCTTGATTTCCCAGCTTCGATGTCGGGCGGCAGGGAAACGCCGTTGCGCATCCGAGGCGACACTGCCTTCCGCGACACATTCTTCTATGTACCGCGCAAGCCGACCTCACTGGGAGACGCCTGGGCGGTATTCAATGACCGGGATCCGGAGCAGCACGTTGCCGGGCCCAGGGGCAAGGCGGACCGGCCGATTGGCGTCGAGGTATACCAGGAGACATATTCCTGGACTTTGCCTTGGAACAAGGACATTGTGTTCTTCAAACTGACAGTGCGCAACCGGACCCAGGATACGCTCCGGGACATGTATCTCGGAATGGCGTGTGACGCCGATGTCGGGAATGCGACTGATGACTGGTGCGGACTGGCGCTGGCCAAGTACATCTACAGCCCGTCAGGTAATGATTCGGTGTGGGTGGATAACATGGGCTACGTGTGGAGTGACGATGCCTCACCTTCCGGTTTTGTTGGGTTCGATTTTCTGCAGAGTCCCTTCTGGAAGGACGCAGACGGCAAGATGCGTGAGGTTGCGCCGGCACCGGGACACGATTCCATCTATCCGAACGGTTTCGATGACAACGGTAATGGCCTTGTGGACGAACCGGCTGAGGGCCGTCAGCTCGGCATGACCTCCTTCAAGATATTCACCTTGACCGACGCGGACCCGAAGGACGATGCCGAGCAGTTTCTGGCAATGGCCGGGTATGACTACTGGGACCCGTTGCATCCGTACAACCCGTACGACTCTTCCGACCAGGCACCAGCGGACAAACGGTTCCTGCAGTCCACAGGGCCGTTTGCACTCGCCCCGGATGAGATGGCCACCGTTACCATCGGACTGATTGCTGCAAAACGTTCCTTGGGCGGGCCGCCTGGCACAATGGTCTATGACCTGGCGATTGCTTCTCGCGCTGCGCAGGCGGCGTACGACAATAACTGGATAATGCCTGAGCCACCGCCTTCGCCTGATGTTACGACGATTCCAGGTGACGGCCGGGTGACAATCGTCTGGGACGACCTGCCTGAGAAAGCGAAAGACCGGTTCTTCCCGGTTGCACCCGCCCTCCTGAACCCGTTCTATGTCGAGCAAGATTTTCAGGGGTACAAAATATACCGAAGTCGGTCCGGCCAGCCTGGTGACTGGCAACTGCTGACGCAGTACGACAAGATTGATGGCATTTTGTTTGCAGACACGGCTGTGGTCGAGTCGCTGCGCACAAGGGCCACTGATGCCGGGCTCGCGTACTGCTACGTTGATTCATCGAATCTCAGGCTCGGATTCCCATACTACTACGCGGTTACCTCTTACGACATCAACTACCTCGGCGATACGACCGGCGGCCGGGCGCTTGACACAATGTCTTTGGAATCGGGCATCACCGCGGTCCGCGCCGTACCACGCACCCAGCCGTCAAACTACACTGCGCCCCAGAGCGAGTGGCGGCAGGTGGCCGGCAATCCGGCACTGCGGATGTCGGTGCGGCCTTTTGCGGTCAGTCCGCATGCAGTCAAAGATGAGACCTACCGCATCCAGTTCCGGACACCGGTGTACGACCCAGTCGCGCGCGCACCGGTTTACGGTTTTGCCGTGACTGATAAGGCCGGAGATACGGTCGTGCCGCTCGTGACCTTCGTTGCGACCATTGACCGGAAGACTGACACATTTCAGCTTGTGCCGACCGTATTCGACTCGGTGATTACAAGAATTGCACGGATCGCAAAGCCAGGCGGCGACTCGGTGATTGATACGTCTAGGGCATGGTTGCCAGTTGTAGAGATGACCTTGCGACTGCAGCTGGATTCGATTCCGCTTCAGCCCTTCCAGCGGGTTGTAGTCGTGAGTGGCAGCTACCCACAGGATTCGCTGTCACTGCCGATTGCAACCCAGAACAAGGCGCTCTGGGCATTTCGCGGCTCCAACTACCGCATTGTCTGGAAGAGCCATCCATCTGGTAAGCTGACCTGCGATGTGTTCGACATCGAGAATCAGATTGCGGTGCCGTACCGCTACTACAGCCCGAGGGCCGCAAGTCCGGACTCAGCTGATGGCTGGTGCTTCCGCGATATCCGGGACGCAGCCGATACGTTCTCGCTGGGCAAGACTTGGTTTATGTACCTGTGCGGTAGCACGTTCGGATTCAACCCGTCGGGGCCGGCCAAGTTCGAGCCAGCTCCAGGCGACACCTGGATTGTCTACTCCCAGACACTTTCGCCGACACCATACAATGCGGCCTACGATGTTGAGTTCAAGGCGGCACAGTTTGCCAAGTCGGATACCGCGAAACTTAACGTCAAGGTCGTGCCGAACCCGTATCTTGTGCGTAATGAGTGGGAGCGGCATCCTGATTTCCGCAAGCTCAAGTTCATCAATCTGCCTTCGAAGTGTACGATTCGCATCTATAACCTTGCCGGTGACCTGGTACGGACGCTTACGCATGATGAGACCAAGCCGGAGGCGGGCGGCCTGCCCAACCAGTACGGCGGGGACGAGGACTGGGACCTGTTGAACGAGAACAGTCAGAAACCGGCTCCCGGTCTGTACATCTTCCACGTTGACGCCAATGAGCTCGGTACTCAGGTCGGCAAGTTTGTGCTGGTGTACTAGGAGGCGAACATGACAAACAACAGAGATACAGCGATACGGAGAAGTCCAAGGGTTATTCTAGTCACGGTACTCTTGGCGTTCCTGGTGATTCCTGCTTACGGCCTCTTCACCAAGATCGGCATGGCCGGGATGTCGTTCCTCAAGATTGGAGTTGGACGGAGCACCGGCATGGGTGATGCCTTTGTTGCGGTTGCTGACGACGCCACCGCGGCGTACTGGAACCCGGCCGGGCTTGCCCTTGTGCCCGGACGCCAGGCGCTCGTCAACCACATTGATTGGATTGCCGACATCAACCACGAGTTCGTCTCGGTTGTGCTGCCGACTACCTCGGGCAGTTTCGGGTTCAATGTGACTGCGCTGACCATGGGTGAGATGGAGGAGACGACAATCGAGGACTACCAGGGTACGGGGTTCATGTTCACCGGTACGGACCTCGCGTTCGGAGCCTCCTACGCCCGGATGATAACGGAGAAGCTGGCCTTCGGTCTGTCGGCGAAGGTGCTCTCTGAGAAAATCTGGGACGTGAGTGCCACGGGTGCAGCCTTTGACCTAGGCATACACTACAATACCGGCTGGCGCAACCTCAGACTCGCTATGGCGATCGCAAACTTCGGACCGGACATGGCATTCCACGGCAGCCAGTTGAATTTCACCCACGATCCGGGCTGGGAGTGGCCCTGGACCCGTGAGCCGATCCCTGGTACATACCTGACAGAAAACTTCTCCCTGCCCGTCGTGTTCCGATTCGGGGTCGCCTATGACTTCCTCGATGACGGCAACTCCCGACTGACTGCGGCCGCAGACCTGAACCACTTCAACGACGTCAACGAGAAGGTGAATCTAGGCCTTGAGTATAACTACCGTGTGCTGACGGCCCGGGCCGGTTACATCGTGAACACCGACATGAGCTACGGCGAGGACATCGGGTTTCGGACCGGTTTGTCAGCAGGTATCGGACTCAAACTCCGGCCAGCCGAAACATTCGGACTCGGATTTGACTACAGCTACCGCGACTTGGCCCGGCTCGGCGGCTCGCATCGGCTGACGCTTGCGGTGGACTTCTAAGAAAGCGGCAAGTCTGCTGGCCCGGGCGCCATGGCCCGGGCCAGCATTTTCCAGGCAAAGACGAAGTTACTGCGCTACGGAGCCGGCAGGGTGGAGGTGAGCAAGTTCGTCGCCGCAAGTGCTATGTGCCATCTGTGCGCGGGGATCGTGGTGGGATTACTTGCTGCTGAGCAGCGCTCTTATCGAGATGAGTTCTTTCTTGAGCCAGGGGAGGAGACTGCGCAGGTCGGTTGAGCGCAGGTCCGGGTTGCGGTCCATTTTTGCTAGTCGAGCCTTTGCACCCCGGACGGTCAGCCGCTCACGCCGGAGGAGGTGTTTTATTGTCTGCAGCCGCTCGAGCTGGTCGGCTGAGAACACCCGTCGGCCAGCTGAGTTACGTTTGACCCTGATTTCGAACTCTTCTTCCCAGTACCGCAGAACATGGGGCTGGACTCCCAGTTGGCGGCAGACCTGCGTGACAGTGTAGAACTTCGTCTGGGGCCGGTCCTCAGATACTGGCTGTTCGTTCTGTTTTGGCGTCAATTCTCCTCCTTTTTCGGAGTCCGGCGGAGGAGCCGCTTCAGGCCGTGTTCTGGGCTGGAACTTTCGTACAGGATGCGACAGACTTCTTCGGTTATCGGCATCTCGACGTGAAAGCGCCGAGATAGGGCAAGGGCAGTCCGGCATGTTGCTGCGCCTTCGGCGACACCGGACAGCGTTGTGCGCGCCTGCTCCAAGGTTCGGCCCTGGCCGATTAGCCGGCCGAGTGCGTGGTTACGCGAACGCTCAGAAAAAGCAGTGACGACCAGGTCACCCATTCCAGCAAGCCCGGCAAAGGTAAGTGGGTTCGCGTTGAGAGCGATGCCGAGTCGAGTCATTTCGGCTAAGCCACGGGTCAGCAGCGCGGCCTTGGCGTTGATGCCAAGGCCGAGACCATCGCTGATGCCGGCAGCCAGCGCGATGACATTTTTGAGCGCAGCACCGAGTTCGACGCCGACAACATCACTTGAGGAGTAAACCCGCAGGTTGCCGGCGGTAAGGAAGTCGCGTACTGTCTGGGCTGCAGACTCGTGCTCGGACGCAGCAACAAGTGAAGTTGGGTCTCCGAGTGCGAAGTCGTACGGTATTGCCGGACCAGCGAGGACTACGACTGGCCTTGCTGGTAGGATTTCTGCAAGTATGGTTGAAAGCCGCTGATGGGTTCCTGGGTCGATGCCCTTGGTAACGGTGATAATGACCTCGGCAGTGGCGGGAACTCCGTGTGCGCAGGTCCTGGCAACAGCTGCAAGGGATTCAGACGGAACCGCAAAAATAACGAACCGTGCACCGGTCAGAACCTGATCAAGATCGCCGGACACGAGCAGGTGGTTCGGGATGACAGCAGTATCTGGCAGGTCGGGATGGCGTCTTGTTGCAAGCAGACGGTGCAGGTGTGGTTCGACCGGCTCCCAGAGTGCAGTCTCGGTTCCCTGCTCGTCAAGTCTGAGCGCGAGTGCAAGGGCCCACCGGCCAGCGCCGACAAATGCGACCTTGTTCACTTCTGCTTCTTGAACAGTTTTAGCCAAAGCCCAAACTTGGGTTCGGTCCCCCGGAGGAGCCGTCTGATATTGCCGATGTGGCGCACGAGCATAACTAAGGCAACGACGATGGTGAAAGCGAGAAGCGACGGATTGTGTTGATACAGAAACGCGGTTAGGACTGGGAGCGCAACTGCAAAAACGAGCGACGAAGCCGATACGAACCCAGAGGCGAGAAGTACAACCGCGTAGAGCACAAGTCCGGCTAGAAGACTGCGGGGACAGAGTAATGCACTGACCCCAATTGTGGTTGCCACACCCTTGCCGCCACGCAGGCCGAGCCAGGGGCAAAACACGTGGCCAAGCACTGCACCAGCACCGACCAGGCCTGGCACGAACCTGATTGTAGGGGCGAGCGCAACCGGTACCATGCCCTTACCAACATCAAGCAGAAGAACCGGGATTGCCCAGCCAAGTCCGAAGACGCGGTAGACGTTCGTGAATCCGATGTTGCCCGAACCACGGGTACGGACATCAGTTCTTCTCAGCCGACCGAAAAGATAGCCGAACGGTATTGACCCGAAGAGTAGGCCGAAGAGGAGCGAGCCGACGGCATTCATTCCGATTCCAATGTGGCAGGGCTCGTCGGTGCCATCTGGTTCTGAATGCCGACTGGCAATTTCGAAGCGGCAGTGCTCCGCATGGCTGCAAGATAGCGCACGCCATGCGGTTGTCAAGGCACAGAATGCTATTGACAATGTTGTCCGAGTGGCTAGCCTAGTTTACTAAGCAATGACTGAAGAGAAGCAGACATGCGGCACCGGGTCGAAGCCTGAACTGCCGAGGCTGGTTTTCAGGCCCGACCAGAAGAGGATGACCATAGTGACCGTGTTCCGACGTGGGGTGCTCTGGTTCACAATTATAGTGCTGGGCGTTGCTATTGTTCTTCTTGTTCGGTATAGGCCTGGTCTGTTGTGGGGACCGCAGCAGACCAGGCTACCGCCAGTTATCCGCACGGCGACACCGGTTTCGGTCGAGCCAACAACTGCGGGCAGTGACGACTCTGATAGTCAGCTGCAGGCCGAGGTGCGTCAGGAGGTGGAACGCATCAAGGTTGGGACTGCCCAGGTAGCAAGGCTCTTGCTACGGGCCAGATCGGTGCTGGGTACAGAGGAAATAACCGTGGATAACGCGGCGGCCGTGCTTTATCTAACAAACTCTGCATTTGGTCTCCTTGACAGCTCAAGTGCCGAGTTAGCTCAGGCGCGGCACGCAAACCAGGGGCTTCTCGGGCTGTCTCACCGTCTTGCGGCCGATGCGGCCTATGCCCTAAGTTCTTTCTGTACCAAAGCGGAACGGTACTTGGAAGCGCTTGAGGAGGAGAATGAGGATCAGATTGCCCTTTTTGAGTCGCTTATCGCTGCGTGCCGGGCGGCAACGGATGGTAATCAGGCAGAGGCCTCGATCAAGCAGAATGTGGCCGTGAGTCTCCGCCGCAGGTCTGAGGCCAGAGAAAGAGCACTGGCTAGACGCAAAGCCGAATTTGAAGAGGCTGCGAGGAAGTATCTTGACTAGGCCAGTTCAAATAGGCCTTGGGTTGCCGCTAGGCCTTGCAGCGATGATGCTTGTGCTGGTCGGCTGCCGGCATCCGACCAAGGTCATCGGGGCGGTGAAGCCCGTGCTCGGCGAATCGGGTGACGTACGGGGGAGTACTATTAGACTGTATCCCAAACAGGACCTTTCCGAACCGGCGTGCTACGAGGTGTGTGCGGACATGGCCGGGTACTCCCATTGGGCCCGGTTCGAGTTCGACGGGGTGTTACCCGGCATCTACTACGTTGTCGCCTGGCTGGACCTTGACCGGGATGGCCGGATTGGTGACGGCGACTTTGTGGGGGTGCGTGACGGTACCTACCAGCCAAGGTATGGTGGCAATCCGATCCGTGTCATATCCGGGAAGACGACTGATGCTGGTGAGATACAGATGATGGTTCTCCGCGAGCCGATAAGATCTGCTTCGGGCCAGAGGGTCGCTGGTGGAACGACCACTGAATTCAGCTATGTGTGTTGCCATAGCCTGACGTTGACTTCAGCTCTAGCCCAGGTACATGGTGACCCCCTGAGGGCGGCCGCAAAGTCGGCTGGCATTCCGCCAAGAGACTGGCTTGCGTTGCGAGGAAGCGTGAAAACGTTGCTGCACGAGACGAAACTGAAAGAA
>JBDRUN010000007.1 GCA_039801365.1 candidate division WOR-3 bacterium | reverse complement strand
GTGGTGTCGTTTGACCGCCGAACGTCGTAGGACAAGCTAGTGAAGCTCACGACGTTGTGTACACCCAGCGGTTGGGCAATCCAGTTCGGAAAGTCAATCGTGTCATACTGGCCCGGAACAAGCGTTATCCCGGACACCGTCTGATTGTACACTGAGCCGATTTGTAATGTGGCCGGGAATGTCTCAGTGGTGTTGCCGAAGTTATACACGATCGCCCGTGGTGTTATCACTGTGCCTGAGTCAACTATGCCGGTTGGCGCTAGTATTGCGGTCGCACCGACGTCCATGTTCCGGACAATCACTGAGTCGCGTTTGCAGTCATTGCCCGGGATTATGTCACCAGTTGCCTCGGTTGAGCAGGAGACTGCGAAGGTGCCGCGCGGGCTTGCGGTCCAGGCCGGAAAGGTGACAACTGCAAACTGGCCGGGTTTGTGTCCGGTCACGGTCGCGGTCTGATTGTAGCCGTTGGCGACCTTCATTCGTACCGTGTAGGAGACAGTGGTGTTGCCGTAGTTGTAGGTCGAGCAGGCCGGGATAATGACTACACCCGAGTCTACGACGCCGATTGGCGCCATCAGCCGGTGGCAGGAAACGTCTACTCCAGGACGCACAATCTGGGTGACTTCGGTCCAGGTGTCGTTGGCCGGAAACAGGTCACCGGCGAGCATTGTCGAGCATCGCGCCACATACGTGCCGATGACCTGAGGCTGCCAGTCCGGAAAATAGATTGTATCCTCGGCCCCGGCCCGGATTGTCTTGGTCCTAATCTGGTTGTACCCGGTACCGATGGTTAGTCTTACCGGGCAGGCGACAGTGCTTGCCCCGAAATTGCGCACAACGACCTGGGGCGTGATGACCGTAGCCGAGTCGTAAACCCCGCGTGGTGCAACAAGCGACATAATACCTACATCCGGTGAAATCGGTGAATACCAGCCGTCCAGCTTGTAGATATAGTTGTCCGGGTTCTGCATGATGGTAATCCAGTAGTCACCGTTGCGTGGGTCCCAGGCTACCCCACGGGCATTGTTTACGTAGCCGGCTAGGTTCGGCAGTTTCGCGCGGTGGATGATTGCCATGTTGTCCGGGTTCAACTCAAACAGGACGCAACTATCGAGGATGCCAGAACCGGAAAAGAACGAATACAGAAGCAGTAAAGTGGGCCAGTTCGGGTTTGTGTTGGAGTAGTCAATGTCCAGGCATCGTGCGCCTGAGTAGCTGTACCCGAGATGGTCCAGTCCGAACCGCTGGAGCACGTAACCCATCGTGTCAGTAACGTAAAGGCTGCACGGAAACACGCCCTCTGGCATCCGGTCAACAAGGTATAGCCGCTTGGCCCGTTCGTTGAATGCGATGCCGGTCGGGTAGCGCGTGCACGGCGAAGGAAACTCGCGCTTGATAACACCGGTCACCGCATCCATCTTGTACACCCGCTTCAGTTTTGAGGAATGAAGCCAGACCGACCGGTCATACCGGCAATAGGCCAGGTCCTGAAACGAGTCGGTGACCGGCGACGGAACATAGCTGTGGATGATGGTCTCGGGCATCGCCGGGTTGGTCGAGTCGGCCGAGCGGTAGCGCCGCACCCGGTTTTCCCAGAAATAGTTTGCGTGTAACTGGTCATTCAGTCCTTGGTAGGAAACACCGTACAGCCCCCAGCCAAGCCCGCGCAAATCCGGCATAATGAATGGCCCCCAGACAACAGACGGAGGCGGGTCCTCGTAAGGCACGCGCTTCGGGTAGGCATACTCACCACCCGGCACTCCCTGGGTTGCCTGAGAAGACACAGGCATGAGCACTGCAACCATAACCGCGAGCATTATCATTCGGCTCCGCATCTTGCTCCTCCTTGAGTTACCAACTCCTTACGCCGACACTTCTCGTCCTACTGTGCAGAACGATAGGTCGGTGGATCTCGCGGTACGCGGGCCTCGACCATTCGTTCCGCACCAGGTGACATGAACCGGGCTGTTGCCAGCAGCCCTATCACTTCAGGTTTCTCCTTGCATCGTTTCCTGGCCAAGCATAATTGCAATTATTGCTGCCGTCAACGTCATTCTTGACTATCGCTGGATGACGAGCTTTTGAGTGGCAGTTGCGCCGTCCGCTTCAAGGCAAACAAGATAGATTCCATTGGCCAGCCTGCGGACGTCTAACGGGATCTCAAAATGCCGGTTACCCGTTGCCAGTGGCCGGACGAGGACACACCGTCCGGCAGCGTTGAAAATACGCAACCGGCCACCGGACGACCTGCCGGCCTTACCGCTGAGCCTAAGCGTCGCCCAGTCCTTCGCAAGTGGATTGGGGAATAGCTGAAACCGCAGCATCTCGGTCGCGACGTTGGCAGCTTGTACTCCGGTCCGGGGTTCAGGGACAGCCGTTCCGTCGTAGTCCGTACCTGGATAGTACTGCCAGAACTCAAACGTCTTGTTGCCTTTGAGCGCCCATACGTATCCGCCGCCAAAGGTGAGGGCACCGCCGCCTTTGACCGGTTTGTCGCTTGGCAGTCTTGGTAAAGAATCGAGCTCAATCCAGGTGTCGGCGAGTGGGTAGTAGGCCCAGAACTGGCACGTGCCGCCTTTGAGCGCAAATATCCGACCGGTGCCAAAGCACATTGCGGTTCCCATCTTGGCCTTCTTTTTCCGGCCGCTGATATTATACAACGGCATTGATTCGCACATGTACCAGGAGTCGCCATCGCCAGGCTTGTAGGCACAGAGCCAGTTGTAGGAACCCATCAGCGCATAAAGCGTGCCGCCGGCATTCACCAGGCAGCTGCCGTCGCCCCATCCTTTGCCTTTGGCTGTGCGCGGCAGCGTATCGAGCGCAAACCAGGTGTCACGCTGCACATGATAGGCGTAGAACTCGGTAGTCTTGTTGCCCTTCATGCAGAAGACAAGGTCCGAATCCGGACCGGCATGATAGAACGCCAGCCCAGCCCCGCCCTTGACTTTCTTCTCCTGCGGTCCGGCCGGCACGCTCTCGCACTGCGTCCAGGAATCCCGCAGCGTATAGTACTTCCAGAATTCGAGCGTACTGTTTCCCTTGAGTGCAAACACAAGCGAGTCGTAGCGGTCGTAGCACAAAGCCCCGCCTTTCTTGACTGTCTTGCGGCGGTCCGGGGCGAAGGGTAGGGACTCAAGCTGGTGCCAGGTGTCGCCGGAAATCTCGTACCGGTAGAATTCGTTGGTGCCGTTACCCTTGAGTGCAAACACTGCCCAGTTTGATGACGTGTACCGGCCATAGCAGAGCGCGCCGCCATCCTTAACCCCTCTGAGACTCAAACCAGGACTGACGTCGTCGTCCAGTTTGGACCAGCCCGGCATTGTTGTCCACTGCACCACAAACTGAATCTCGGCGGTGTCGTTTACCGGGTTCTGATCCCCTGCCCGGTAAGTCGAGCAGCGCAGCGTATAAGAACCAGCCTCGGCATAGAACGCACGGAATACGACCAGTTGGTCATCACTGGGCTCAAGCCCGGCCACCGTCTGCACATCCGAATGCACCAGCGTCGCACCACGATATAACTTGACATAGGTCTGGAACGTATCGGTCACCAGGCCGTAGTTGGCAAACCTGACCTGAGGCGCCAGTGGCTGGGGCGGCAGCTTCTCGTTCGGTTCTGGGTCAACAAACGCAGCAATTCCCGGGTCGCGTTCGAAGTACTTCAGGGTTATCATGTCGTCTTGGTCGTTGCCGTCGCTGTAACCAGTCACGTAAACTGCACCGGTGCTGACCGTGATCGCGGTCCCGCCGTCATCAAACTCCTCGCCGTCCCAAGAAACAGCCCAGACCCGGTTGCCGGCATTGTCATACTTAACCGTCAGAATATTGAGCCACCTATTCGGGGTTTCGCTCGTACCGGTTACATAAACATTTCCGTTTTCGTCAACCGTCAGCGCGAAGGCAGTATCCTCGCGACCACCACCCTCGCCATAGTACTGCCGCCAGGCTTCGCTGCCGGCCGCAGTGTACTTCACTATAGCAAAGTCGGTCCCAGGAGCAGGCCGGTTGGAATAGCCCGCAACAAAGCAGTTCCCAGAAGCATCCAATCCGAGACAGAAAGCCTCATCCGCATTTGCGCCGGACACATTATGCCGGTTTACCCAGAGTTGTGCGCCGTCCGGGTCGTACTTCAGCGTGGCAAAGTCAAGGCCGGTTGTTGTACCGGTACTTGTTCCGGTGACATAGACATTGCCCAAATTGTCAACGCCAATTGCGGTCGCGTAGTCATCGCTGCCGGCTGAGCCGTCGTAGCGTCTGACCCAGTCGAGCGAGCCGCCGGCATCGAGCCGGGCCACAAGATAGTCGCTCGTACCTGCGCTCCGCTCGTACCGGCCGCACACGTATACTCCACCCCCGGGTGCGGTCGCAACGCCGGTCGCATAGCTAGCCAGGTCGCCAACATCAGGCGGTATCTGCACGGCCCACTGCTCGATACCGTCCGGGTCGTACTTCACAACCGTGGCCTCGTCGTGACCGTTCTTGCGGACATGTCCTGCGACAAGCAAGTTCCCGAGTCCGTCCAAGGCCAGCGATGTCGCCCGGTCGTTGCCTGAACCCGGACCATTGTAGAACCTGGCCCACTGCTCAGCCCCGGTCGCCGGGTCGTATTTCATGACCAGAAAGTCCTCAGTTGCATTCTGCACGTAGCCGGCAACATACACCCCGGTGGCTGACAGCCGGATTGCGACTGCCCGGTCGTTGCCCGCGACCGTGCCGGACTTGCGCTGCTGCCACAGCGCCAAGCCGGTGGCCGAGTATTTGATGGTAAAGCAGTCTTCGTCCACGTCGGTGCTGAATCCAGTGACGTAGACGTTGCCCGCAGCGTCCGTCGCCAGTGCCAGCGCCCGATCGAAACTGTGAGCCGGGCCGTCATATCGCTGCTCCCAGCCTTGGCCATGACTGACCATGGTTACGACGACAAGCCCTGCAACCGACAGCATACTTCTGTTCATCATCTAGGCCTCCTTAATCGTTCTATGACGACGATGCGGCTCGCCCGGCGCAGACAACAAACCGGAGAGCAAAGCCAGGCTCACTGTGCCAGGATGATTCTAGCGCCTGAACCTACTCCAAGTCAAGCCGACGCTCTAGCTGTTTGGACCAACTAGACCGCCCGGTTTCAGATATGTTGCTTCTTGGCCTATCTTGCAAGCACCACTCGGACAACAGAATACCCGGGCCACCAATGCCCCGATTTCCGGCGCAGTGCACCAGACTTGGTCCTGAGTACGCAGAAGTACTGTCCCGGTGTTACACCTGCCGGCTTCCAAGTTACCGTGTGTTCGCCCGGCTGAAGCATTTGGTCGAGAAGAGCCGCAACCTGGCGACCGCTGGGGTTGAATAGCACAAGTTCGATGTGCTCTGGTTCACTCAATCGGAAGCTTATCCGAACCTGCTGAGCAGCGGGTAGCGGCAGGGCGGTAGGTCCGGATACCGATAGGTACGAGACTGGCCCGGTAGTGAGCCAGGTGTGCGATGCGACGATGGCGAATGAATCGAACACGGTTCCGTCCGGCTTGATTCCGCGTGAGAACACGGTGTCTCCCCGGATGTCAAGCAGTGTGAAGTGATAGGTCGCCTGGCGGTACACAGTCCAAGGCTGGGCTGCATTCCAGCCGGTAGCCAATGCTGCGCCGCCGCCGCCGGTCGTAATGTAGTGCACTCCGCTCACAAGGCTGTGCTCGTAAGCGTGGACATGACCGTTGAAACACACCCTGATGCCGAAACGCTCGAACAGTGGGCACAAATATTGACGTGCCCGCATGTTGCCAGTGTACGCCTGATTAGTGGTGTAGGGCGGGTAGTGAAACCAGACAAATACGTGACGAATATTCGGGTTGGCGCTATCGGCGAGAAGTTCGGACAAGAACCACTCGTACTGCTCGCTGCCCGGCGCGTAGCTCGAAGAATCGTCCAGACAGTGGAACGCCGCATTTCCGTACCGCACGCTGTACCAGCGCTCGTTGCCCGGCAAGCAGAAGAATCGGCGCCAATTGGTGATGCTGCCCAAATCATGGTTACCAAGACACGGGAAGAATGGTGTCCGGCAAAGCAACGGTCGCTCGACGTTGAAGAAAACCCGGTACTCGTCCAGCGTTCCGGAAGCAGTGACGTCGCCACAGTGGACAAGCAACCCGGGCCGGGGTTCGACGAGGTTCATACGGTTCACGACCGTCTGCTGGGTCGTGCTGTCGCCATGGGTGTCGGCGTACACGATAAGCCGAAAAGGCCGGTCTGGACTGGCGATTGTTGAGAACTGTGCGTCCGGGGACGTATCCGGCTCGGAAATCACACGGTAGTGATAGACCGTATC
This sequence comes from candidate division WOR-3 bacterium, assembly GCA_039801365.1. Taxonomy (NCBI): domain Bacteria; kingdom Pseudomonadati; phylum Caldifarciminota; species Caldifarciminota bacterium. The sequence goes on along the minus strand of JBDRUN010000007.1, from coordinate 42,391 downwards.
GGCAACGAGGCCGGACAGTGTCAGCTCATGGACGGTATCCGGCGTTGAATGTGATACTTCAAAACCGTACCCTGAGGAAAAACCGTATTGCACCAACCCTGGCGCAGCGGTAGATGTTTCCCATCGGACCACCGCACTTGAATCGGTAAGGTTCTGGACATATGGATACTTGGTAAAAGCTGCCTCGGCCGTCCCAGCGAAGAGCAGCGCCAAGCTGAATTGCGACAGTCCGGCCGGTATAATCCGCACTGCACTCACCAATTCCAGCCTACGCAAGGCAGTTCTGCTGTCAACCGTATTGGCTTGACAGTCAGACTGGCCATACCTAACCTTGTTCCCGTATATGGCTGCGCTTCTGACCATTGTCCTAGTGACGATGTCCCGCGAAAGTCTTCCCGGGCCAATCGTCCATCCGTACTCCTTTGAAGTGTTGTCGAACAGTCGTTACTCGGTCCACTCCGGGTTTACCGACTCCTTACCAAGGCAGGTACTCGCGAATGTATTGTGGGCCATGAATCGGACGCCGAGGCTGGGCGTTAACAGGACATTCTACGTCGCAACCCGTCAAGGAGTTTACACTTACGAACCGGCGGGCAATGTCCTGGTTCTACACAGGGCTGGCGACCTGCGCTATTCCTCATCGGCTGCGTTTGAAGTCGGTGTCGCTTGCGATCGGCACGAAGAGGCTGGGATGGCTGTCCAGGCCGGACTTTTGGCTGGGGTTGCGTTTGCGGACTCGGCCGGGCCGGGCGTAGCCTCTTGTCCGATGAAGTGGGCAGCAGATTATGCCAATGCAAACTGGGCACCAAGCAAGCCTATTCTGATGGTGAACCTGTACGGCCGGGCCGAAGTCAGAGGTCTTGATACCACTCGGATTGCGGCTTGCTCTGATTCCAGTCTGTCCAGACCCAGAACATCCGGCCCAGACACTTTCGAACTCGTGCTAATGGGACTTGGGCAGGATTCAGTATTCTCCTCGTTGCCATTGTCCGCCGAGGTCCTATCCCAACTGCTCTGGTCCGGATACGGCCCGACGCCGCACACAGTCTACAACGGCCGTATTGGCCTTACTGTGCCGAGCCCAGCTGCCAGCTATCATCTCACCGGCCGTATCTATCTTGTGCGCGACGAGGGTGTTGACCGTTACCACAACCGGCTACCATCCGGCAGCACGAGCACGGCCGACCATCGGCTTGAGCGCATCCTTGCCAGCGACCGCAGACCGGAATTGCGTCAGGCCTGCCCAAGGATTCCATCGACCGGCCAGGCCTATATCGTCGTCTGTGTTGGCGATACCGGTTCCTATGGCCCGATGCAGGAAGCCGGATTTACCGCGTTTCAGTACCTTGCCCAAGCCCGGGCGCTCGGCCTTGCGGGATTTGTGACTGCACCACTGACCCGGGCTGAGCGACAGGACATCGCTCTCGCACTCGGCCTGCCACCAGGCGACCATCCCGCAATCGTGTTTGCGGTTGGCGAGCCGGCAACCGGCATTACCGAGCCCAAAGACTCATGTATCGTAGAGGTCATTCGGGCTAGACCGGTGCTGGAGCCGGACGAAGAGCTGACTGTGGAATACCTATTGCGTCAACCCGGTACGGTACGAATTGACGTTTATGACATGCTGGGTCGGTCGGTCTGTATTTTGCTTGACGCCAGGCAGCCTGCAGGGGTTCACCGCATTACCTGGAATGGCCGGGACGAAAACGGCCACCGCGTCAAAATCGGTAGCTATGTCGTGAACATCCAGTCCCAAGGCTCCACCAGTCAGCATAAAGTAGCAGTGTTCTAGGACGCTACCTACGCTCAACGCTTCCCGTGCCACGCCTGCTAGCCGCCAGCCGGACAGGAGAAGAAACAAGAGCCAGCTAGTCCCGAAAAACGGAGTAGTGACCTGTAGGAGCAGGTTGGCTGGAAAGGGAGTAGCCGGAAAGGCCTGCTTGCCTTCTGGCCCTCTGCCATTACTGACCATCCTGGCCGCGCAGGTCGTGCTTTTTTTCTCCTGTTCTTCACCCGTATTGTTCGTTGCACACGTGTATGACGCGGAAACTGGCCGCCCCCTGCCTGGTGCGCTCGTGACGATTGAACCGACCGGAATGATGGCTGCGGTTGATTCTACTGGCCGTACCCCGATCGCGGCGGCTTGCCCGAACGCACGCCTCGGTGTTGCCAGCAAGGGGTATCGGCCAGCTGCCTTTGTACTGACCACACCAGTCCACAGGAATGACACGGTGCTGATTGACGCCGGAATCTACCCTGACCTGCCCAGGATAGTACAAGGCCGCGTAATCAAAGCCGGGTCCAGGACCGGCTGTTACCCGGCCGTTATCACGACCGGCAGTCCGGAAACGGTAGTGGCAGTTGAACCGGACGGCTGCTACCTGCTGACCGACTTTCCGCCCGGGCCGCAGACCGTTACCGCGTCCTGCTCAGGATTTGCCGCGCAGACCCGAATAGTACAGGCAAAGGGCGGCGATACGACCAGACTCGACTTCTTCTTGCACGATACTACCGACGTCGGTGAACTAGACGGTACCGTTCTTGATGCAACGACTGGAACCCCGGTTTCTGGTGCGCTGCTTGCCATTGAGCAGACCGGCCGGTCAACGATGTCCGATTCGGCTGGCAACTACTCATTTAGCCAGGTTCCAGCCGGCGAACACCGGATAACCGGCCATGCGGACGGGTATCGGGAAAAGACAATTCCTTTCCGCATGGTCAAAGGCTGGGCCGTAACCGTTGACTTCGAGCTCGTCCCGGCGCAAGGGACCGGGAATCAGGGACCTCGACCCTAAAAATCCCAACCGGCCAGAAACTTCGACAAAGTGGAAAGACCGAGCTCTTCCGGCTACTCCATTTCCGGCCACGTCCTGTCCAGCCTGATGAGATTGACTATCTTCAGGCTCTGACTAACATTGAGTTTTGGAATAATGATGCGAGACCGGAATCGGAAGAAGAACCCTGCAGGCCAGGACGTACTCGCGCAGATTGACCGAGGCGAGTTTCAACCAGTGTATGTTCTCCTTGGGCCGGATTCGGTACTGGTCGATACGATAATCGCCAAGCTGAAAGAAAAAGTGGTCAACCCCGGGCTTGAGGCGTTCGACTTGGAACTGCTTGCGGCCGATGACCTTGACGACGAAGACTTGGAGCAGCGACTGCGGCAATTGCCGGTTGGTGCGCGCCGGCTGGTCGTCATCAGGGACATTACCCGGCCGGGACGGGACGGTGTCGTGTTTGATCCGGAACTTCGCAAGAGTGGCGTCGAGAAACTCTGTCAGACAGTGGCGCAAGTCCAGAAGCCAAAGTCCGGAATCCACAATCCCACAATCGTAGTACTGACCGGACTTTCCTCAAAGCCACTTGCGTCCCTGCTTACTACAACCGGGCTTGGTCGGTTCATCGTCGAAATGAAGCAGCCCGAGCGGAACGACCTTGAATCGCTCGTGTCGGCATGGGCGCAGGAACGCGGCATTACTCTGACACCCGAAGCCGTGGAGTTGCTCATCGAGATTTCCGGGACTGATACCGGAACACTGCGGGGTGAGGTCGAAAAGCTAGCCACCTGTCTTGCACCCGGAGCCGAAGCAACGGCTGCCGACGTGCGCGAGCTGGCCGGTTCATCCCGCGAGTACGCATTGAATGAGTACGTGGAACTTGTGACCAGGCGTGATGCTGCGGCCGCACTCGGAGTGTTGCGCCGACTCGAAGCTGCGGGTGAGGATATTCCCCGCATTGTTGCCTGGCTGACGACCGCATTGCTTGACCTGGTCGGTGCAAAGGCCAAGTATGTCTCTTCCTACGCCCGGCGTCGTATCGGCGATGCGGTTCAGCTTTGGCCGGACTTGGCCGAGTTGAACGCAATCCTACGACAGCTATACTGGATTCAAAAGGCGATGCTTGAGGGCGACCTTGAACCGTTCGCCCGGCTTGAGCTACTGACTTACTGCGTTGGCTGTGGTCGGTCCTCTGGCTGGTGCCGGCTTGCTGCGGACGGGCAGTACTGGCGGGCGTGTGTACGCCGGCCTGGCCGTACTGGTGTCGCCGGGAAGAAAGTGGTGGAACCGGATGTTTAGGAAACAGCCATCTGAACAAAGGCGAGTTGCGTACCCGGCCCGGCAAATCGAGGCCCGCTGGCAACATTACTGGGATGAACAAGGGACGTTTCGCACCAATCCGGACCCGAAGCGGAAGTTCTACGTATTGGTCATGTTCTTCTATCCGTCCGGCGACGTGCACATGGGCCACTGCCGGAACTATGTCATTGGCGACGTGCTGTGCCGGTTTCGCAAGATGCAGGGGTTTGACGTGCTCCATCCGTTCGGGTGGGATGCATTCGGCCTGCCAGCTGAAAACGCAGCCATTGCCCATGGTAATCACCCAAGTTACTGGACATTCGAATCAATCAGAACCGCGCGTCGCAGCCTGAAGCTTCTGGGAATCGGCTACGACTGGGACCGCGAAATCACGACCTGCCGGCCTGAGTACTACCGGTGGAATCAGTGGCTTTTTCTGCGGCTGTATGAACGCGGGCTCGCGTACCGCAAGGAAGCGCTGGTGAACTGGTGCCCGGCCTGCCAGACCGTACTGGCGAATGAGCAGGTGGATGAAGGCGTCTGCTATCGCTGCAAGACTGCGGTCGAAAAGCGTAAGCTGACCCAGTGGTTCTTCAAAATTACCGAATACGCACAGGCGCTTCTTGATGGCATCGAGGAACTGAAACAGTGGCCTGAGAGCGTACGTACGATGCAGCGGCACTGGATCGGTCGGTCTGACGGGGTTGAGGTTGATTTCCGGCTGGAACCACTTACCTCGGAAACCGCCGAACCTTCCTCCTTGCCGGTGTTCACGACTCGGCCGGATACACTCTGGGGCGTGACGTTCATGGCGCTTGCGCCCGATGCCCCACTCGCTGAGACAATTGGCATAGGTACGGGCCGGGAAGCGGAAATTGAGGAGTTCCGGCACCGAGTATTGGCGCGGCCGGAAATCGAGCGCACCGCTGCGACCGGAGACAAACAAGGTGTGTTCACCGGCCGGTACGCCATAAACCCGGTGAATGGCGAACGGGTGCCAATATACATTGCGGACTTTGTGCTCGGATCGTACGGTACCGGGATGATAATGGCCGTACCGGCCCATGACCAGCGCGACTTCGAGTTTGCCCAGAAATACGGCATACCAGTAAGGGTGGTCATTCAGAATCCCAAATGTCCTATTGCTGGTCCAGAATCCCTGACTGCGGCCTACACTGAGCCGGGCGTGATGGTGAACTCCGGACCGTTCGACGGCACGCCTTCAGAAGAGGGTATCCAGAAGGTCTGCGATTATCTAGAGAAGAAGGGGCTAGGTCGTCGTGTCACCAACTACCGTTTGAAGGACTGGCTCGTGTCGCGCCAGCGGTACTGGGGTACGCCGATACCGATGGTACACTGCGAGCGGTGCGGGATTGTGCCGGTGCCGGATAAAGACCTGCCGGTACTTCTGCCGGAAAATGTCAAGGACTTCAAGCCCAAAGGCAAGTCGGTGCTGGCCGGGGTTGAGGAGTTCTACCATACTTCCTGCCCGAAGTGCTCCGGCCCGGCAACCCGCGACCCGGACACAATGGATACGTTTGTGGATTCGTCCTGGTATTTTCTGCGCTATACCGACCCACACAACGACCGGTTGCCCTTTGCCAAGGAGGAAGCAGACAAGTGGCTGCCGGTGGATGAGTATATCGGCGGCATCGAGCATGCGACCGGGCACCTGATATTTTTCCGGTTCTTTACCCGGGTGCTCTATGACCTTGGTATGGTTTCGGTCAAGGAGCCGGCAAGGGTGCTTCATACTCAGGGGATGGTTAGTCTGAACGGCGTCACGATGTCTTCCTCGAAGAATGTCGGTATCTGGGTTGGCAAGTTTGTCGAGGAGGAAGGGGCGGACGTTGCCAGACTAGCGATTTTGTTCGCGGCGCCACCGGAGAAGCCGCTGGACTGGACTGATGACCTTGTTACAGGCGTAACCCGTTTTCTTTCCAGAGTATGGCGACTGTATGAGGAACACGGTGACAGCGTTACATTCGAGCCGCCCGATACTACGAAGCTCAAATCGGCTGAACGCGAGCTGTACATCAGACTGAATCAAACGATACAGAAGGTTGCTGATGACATCGAGGCGTTCCAATACAACACCGCGATCGCGGCGCTGATGGAGTTTCTTAACCATCTTTACGCGTGGACCGACAGGATGCCGGGACGCAAGAGTGGAAACGTCGCCGATCGAGCACCGCAATCCGAGTCCCTGAACTATGACCATGCTGAACTTGCAGATGCTTTGTTTGGCTTCTGTCTGGGCCGATTGATATCCCTTCTTGCGCCGTTTGCGCCACACTTGGCTGAGGAGCTCTGGCATCGGGTACGGCCTGCAGCCGGCTCGCTTTTCAGCGAGCGATTCCCTGAGCCTGACCGTCGGTTTCTTGTGTTCGACGAAATGGAAGTTCCGGTGCAGGTTGACGGCCGGCTGCGCGGCCGGGTCCTGGTGCCGCGTAGCGCAGGCGAGGTGGAAATCAAGGCCAAGGCTCTTGCAGATGAGAATGTCGTCCGCGCCATCGCGGGCCGCAGCGTTACAAAGGTCATCTACGTCCAGAATCGGCTGGTGAATGTTGTTACGACCGGAGGCACGAAGTGAGACTCCTATTCTGGCTGTTGGCCTTGGCCGGAGCCGTACTGCTTGGCTACCTCCTGCACGAGTTCATCGGGCACCGCAAGGCGCAGGTTGAGACTCTCGACTACGGTGTGTCCGCAAGAGAAATCGAAGCATACCGGGTCCGGGCCGAGTCGCTCAAGACCGAAGCTGAGAAGTTGCGTGTCCGGCTTGAAGCCACCGGGCGCCTGCGCCGGCCTGCCGTGCGGCAGCGTCTTGAACTGCTGCTCGACGAGATTGCCGCGCTGGAGCGGACGATCGAAATGTGGTACAAGTCAAAGCGGCTTCGCTCAGACGTGGACCTGGTCCGGCAGACAATTCTGCTCTACGGTGAAGCCTCGGCTGCGGCCCGCGCACTGGCTGGTGACACCCTGCCTGACCGGTAGGGTCTAGCTTTGGACCGGATACTAGTTCTTGACTTTGGGTCGCAGTATAACCAGCTTATTGTCCGGCGGGTGCGCGAGCAGCACGTTTTTTCCGAGCTAGTCAGCCATCGGATTTCAGCGTCCGAGGTGAGGCAGCGGGGTGCATCAGGCATGATTCTTTCCGGCGGGCCGGCAAGCACGCTTGAAAGCAATGCGCCGATGCCGGACCCGGGCATATTTTCGCTTGGCATACCGGTACTTGGCATCTGCTACGGCATGCAGGCTATCGCGCGGCTGCTCGGCGGTTGGGTACGGGCCGGTGAGCGGCGCGAGTATGGACCGGCCACGCTCAAGGTCGTAGCTGACGGCTCACAGCCAGCAGCTTCACCCCTGTTTGCCGGTCTACCGGGTGAGTCCCGGGTATGGATGAGTCATGGCGACCATGTGGCGCGGCTGCCAAGAGGATTCCGGTCTATCGGCCGCACGCGCTCGATTGGGTGCGCCGCATTTGCGGATGAAGCGCGCCGTATCTATGGGGTTCAGTTCCACCCGGAGGTCGAGCATACCGAGTCTGGCCGCCAGATAATTGCCAACTTCCTTTTCCGTATCTGCCAAACCCGACCGGACTGGACTATGCGGTCGTTCATCAGGGAAAAGACCCGGGAAATCCGCGCGCTTGTCGGCAATGAGAAAGTCATCTGTGCGGTCTCAGGCGGAGTCGATTCCACGGTGATGGCCGCACTTCTGCGCCGGGCAATCGGGGCCCGGTTGCTGGCGGTGTTTGTAGACAATGGTCTTCTACGCAAGAACGAGGCGGCCGATGTCCGGCGGATGCTGGGCCGGAGATTCAACCTGCATGTCGTGGACGCAGGCGAGAAATTCCTTGCCCGACTCGCGGGTGTGGCGGAGCCGGAGGAGAAGCGCCGGCGCGTCGGCCGTACTTTTATCCGGGTGTTCGAGGAAGCTGCGGCCCGGTTCGGCCCAGTACGTTTCCTTGCCCAAGGCACGCTCTACCCGGACTTGATAGAATCCCGTTCGGCGTTCGGCGGTCCGTCCGCAACAATCAAGACTCACCATAACGTTGGCGGGCTGCCGAGGAGAATGAAGTTTGAGCTGATTGAGCCGCTGCGCGAGCTTTTTAAGGACGAAGTCCGAGAGCTGGGGCGCGCACTCCGACTGCCCGGCAAGATTACCGGCCGGCATCCGTTTCCCGGGCCCGGACTTGCGGTGCGGGTTGTCGGGCCGGTTACTAAGGAGCGGCTTCGACTGTTGCGCGAGGCCGACGATATTCTTATCAACGAGCTGCAACGCGCCGGACTGTACGACCGGGTCTGGCAGGCATTCGCGGTGCTGCTGCCGGTCAGGTCAGTCGGTGTCCAGGGCGACAGGCGTACCTATGAGCATGCGGTTGTGTTGCGGGCCGTGACTTCGACCGACGCGATGACCGCAGACTGGGCAAAGCTGCCTGCAGACTTCTTGGCCCGGGTGTCAAACCGCATTGTCAATGAGGTGCGGGGCATCAACCGAGTTACCTACGATATCAGCCCGAAGCCACCCGCGACAATCGAGTGGGAATAGCTAACCATCCATGATAGGAGCCTAATGTGACAAGAAAACAAGGATGTTGTCTGCTGTCTAGTTTCCACCGTCTGCTCTTTTCTGCCTCTTGCCTGCTTCCCATTTTCTTCCTACTCTCGTGCCAGTGCGGCCGAACTGACCTCGAGGCCCGGCTCAACCTCAGCCTGCCCCCCCTGCCAGATGGTGAGATAAACCACTATCGCGTGCGGGCACTCGACGATTCAATCGGCACGTACACCACCACGATCAAATACGACTGGCTCCAGCCGGCCAAACCCGATGAGGAACCGCTGCCGGTTTACATGGTTGTTCTTGTGACTCGCACCCGGACCGGCAACGTGCCGGTGACAGATTCTTCGTTCCTACACGTGCGCCGGGATAATCTTACCCCGCGGAGCTCGTTCCGGTTTATCTGGACCGGCCCGGCACTTGCGACGACCGCAGCCAACTACGGAACACAGTCAGTCGCCGTATCGAGCTTTGCTGCAGGTGAAGAGCGACGACAGTTGTTCCCGATTACCGCCAAGACATACGACATTGACGGTCTGGTGCTGCTTGGTCGTGCGCTGAAACTGGAGCCAAAGAAGCCTGCGCGGTTGACGGTTATCAATCCAATGGGCCCGCCGTTTGGCGGTGCGATGTACGAGGCCGAGTTCCGTCTTGCCGGAGATGAGCAGATTTCAGTGCCGGCTGGAGTGTTTGACTGCTGCAAACTTGAGCTGTCCATGGGCGAGGAGCAGATTGACCTGTGGTATGAGAAAGCCGGTACCAGACGGCTTGTCCGCTTTGTTGCAAAAGGGTCAGGCATCACAATTGAACTTCTGCCCCCATCTGGGCAGATGATACAATCTGTGCCATGACTAACTGCGTGGTATCAGGGGTTCTACTCCTGACACCAGACTTTTGAACGTCAAAGACCAGAACTGCACGCTGCGGTACAACTTGTGGCGCAGCAGGGCATTGCTAACCGGCAGAGAAACAGAGGGTTGTCTTTTGGCACATCGGTTGCAGGAATGTTGCAGGCAAGCAACAGAATGGAGGCTATAATGAAGTACGTTCGGTCAGCGCTAGTTTTCGTGTTCGTTATGCTGTTGCTCATTCCGGCCGGGTGCAGCCGGAATGACGACGAGACGGCTATCCGCAATCTGCTCGGTTCTTCAGTCTACACCGACGAGAACAGTACCCGCAGTTATGGTTCTAGTGACTCAACCCCAACCAGTGGCGATGAGTCGAGCGACCAGTATGAAATGATTCCATTCGTCCGGTTCCGCCGCTACATTCCGCCGGGTGGTATGTCCAGAGTTGTGCGCGTCCAAATCCCGGCCTATCCCGGTGACCCGGACACAACTGCGCTCGCCACGATTACCACGACGATCAACGGTGACTTCCGGACCATGTTCGACACGACGACTAACCCGATTCTAATATGGCGTAAGCCGTTTATTGACGAAGCGGTGCGTACTGTTTATCTGACCAAGAGCCGAGACCGCTGGCGCATTCGCAGGTTGTCGCCGGTCCGGTTTGCGACTGTTGACCCGCCCTATGAGCTGAAGGTAGCCAGAATCGAGGTTCACGCCTGGTCCTGGTCAGACTCAGACACGTTTCGGCTCACCACTGCTGATACGCTCCTAGCCAAGGAGGAACTGCCGAGCTTTGTCCCGGAGGACACAGTGTGGGTAAGGGTAACGGTTTCCTCAAACGGTGATTCGTCCTGGGTGTTTCTACACCACGGCCGGCCTGTTGTGCCGCACCACCGGCGTCGCGCCTATTACAGGACATCAACGACGACGTTCGAGCGGCTCTGGTATATCGGACTTGAGTCAGCCGGGGTGGTGAGTGAAGTCCGGCCATCAGGCCACGACGCCATCGGCTGGGGCACGCTCTGGGCCGACACATCCAAACCCTATGTAGCAGCCGCATGGGGTGTGCCATATATCGTGCGCCAGCCAGGACAGCCGATTCCAGAGGATTGATACGTCCCAAGTTCTTGCGCGGTGCCTGACCAGGGCTTTGCGCTGCCTGCTGATACATGCGTAGTGCGTCAATCCTGGTGTGCGGGTCGGCCTTGTCGCAGTTCGTAACTGTCTGAGAAGCGCAACTTACAGCCGCAGGCTGCAGCTAGGCCGCGCCTAGCCACATAATTGGCGCATTGTTCTGTGTTGTAAGGCGTTGAAATATCATCATTTGCCCAATAGCGTCTGGCACGCAGCTTGCAATCTTGTCTGGTAGTAATGCCTCTGCCTACAGCCTCCTTGGGACTGACTGTCGCCTGGTGGTCTGATGACAGGAAGGCCGGCGCAGCACTATACATCTCTCACCCCTTGCAGTCACCCCTCAACACTGGCCGTGTGAACCCCTCGGCCATGCTCGAACGTGCCCCATCCCATGGCACAACGACTGCATTCCAGACAGACTGTGTCGACCTTCCTGTCGTTCCACCCCCTTGCTCTTACGTGGCCTGACGTTTCCTGAGTCTTGAGTGATTTTTCTTGGCGCACCGCACAAGACGTGTGCTGGTCGTCGCAGCCGCATCATCCGTAGATTCAGCAGGCTAGCCAAGTAGTCGCGTCCGGCCTCGGACATGAAGCGAACCACGGTCTGAAGCGGCCGGTTGCCGCAAGGCCTGGTTTCTTCCGTTACTTGCTGATTTGAGCCTGGTGCCGTGGTGATGGCACGGCCTGTGCAGAAGTATAAGTATCACCCAAGTGTTGAGGGTGACAGGGAAAGGGGAAATGACGAATGTCAAACACGAGTCTTCACACGCGGGACAATCGTCGTTCACCCGAAAGGGCTGAGGTGTGCCCTTGAACACCTCACTGCAGGAGGGTATGAGAGATGAAGACGATGAACTATCTGGCACTGGTGCTGGTTCTGCCGCTCGTGGCGTTGGCTTTGGAGCCACCCACCCCAGTGTCGCCTGAGCCTGGAACCAAGGGATTGAACCGGACGGTCGAACTGGTCGTTGGTTGCCCAATTGAAGTTGAGGAGCTCAACTTCCGGGTATTCAGTACGATCGGCGAGGGTGAAAAACCATTCGCCGAGATCTACACCAACCAGTTCCAATGGCTTGCGCCCTGGGGATTTACCCGGACCCCGGGCGAGACCGGATTTGAGCCGGGCCAGACCTATTTCTGGACCTGTCGGGCTCGAATCGGTGAGGAATGGTCAGCATTCTTTGAGCCTCTGTGGTACTTCAGTATCGTCAAGTCCGAACCGCCAGTTGATGCTCCGGGTCAGCCCGAGCCGAGAGTGCCGCCCGCACCGCCGATACCGGTCAGCCCGGAGCCTGGCAAGAAAACGACGGAGCCGAACATTACGCTTGTAGTTGCCGCACCAGCCGGGATGGACCTGTTTCACTTCCAGGTATTCAAGGTCGAAGAGGGAATCCAGCAACCACAACCGAGGTGGGAGACCTACACCACCGAATGTTTCTGGAAGATTCCGATGATGCCGCCGATTGAACTTGGCATGTACCGGTGGAGCTGCCGCGTCTATGACGGCGTGGCCTGGAGTCGCTGGTTCGAACCGTCATGGACTTTTGAGCTTGGCAAACTCCCGGAGCTGACCGCGAACCAGGGTTGGCGGAATGAGAACGAGAGCAGCGCATTGACGCTGGCCCAGAATCCATGCGGCGTAAGCGGAACCGAGATAAGCCTGAACCTAGCCCGAGGCGGCCAGGTGTCAGTCGAGGTGTACTCGGCAACCGGAAGAATGGTAAAGCGTCTTCTTACGTGTTGCCGGGCTGAGCCTGGGACATACTGCGTGGCATGGGACGGCACCGACGAAACCGGCGGACTGGTGGGAGCCGGGACCTACCTCTGCCGGGTCCAGACTGACGACCTCCACCAAGTCGTCAAGCTCGTGAAATCCCGGTAGCTTCCTCCTTGCAGGGCCCCGGTGCAGGGCGCCGGGGCCCTGTATGGATATGGAAAGCATCGAGGGGTCAACCGTGGCAAATAACTGCATACTCACCGCAACCAGGCCGGTCCGGCCCAGAATTCGACCTCGGTCTGAGACCCTGCCCGGATTCGACCGGTTGCTCCTCTTCCTGCTCGGCGCGACACTCATACTGACCGCTGCTATCCTGTTCTATACGAGGCGCTCGGAAATGACCGCCAGGACGGTGCAGAACGCAATCCGAGACGACCTTGCACGAGCCTGCCAGGAGCGGGCCGAGCTGACCCGGACGTTGCTTCGGGCCGAAGGGCAGTGAACGTCCTTCGGCGTCATCGAACACATACAAGCTACTGTTGCTAGACCAAACGCAAGCGGCAGCCCGGTTTCTTAGCTGAGCCCACTAGTAGGTTTCACCTCGAGGGTGTCTTGTCGGTCATCGCTCAGCAGCGGTTTCTCAGGGTTGTTCACTCCAGGCTATCAGTGTCCAGTTGTTAGCTGTAGATGCTACGCTATACGCGGCCGAACTGCGGATTGGCGCCGGCTTCGCTGCAGGCCCGAATGAAAGTTCTAATATTCTCCGCCGGAGTAGCAAGGGGGATTTCGCACCCAGTAGAGGCAATATAGCCCATCGGACATTCTCGGCCTGTGGCAACCATCTCGCTGGCGGCCTGCGCAATTGTCTCTGGTGAAGACAGCCAGATGTCAGTGGTGTGGAAGTTGCCGATGAGGCGACAGCGGGAGCCGGCCTTCGCTACCGCCTGTTTCAGGTCAATCCGGTCAAGGCTCAAGAGATCAGCACCAGTGTCGGGCAAAAGTTCCACTATTCCTGAAGTATCACCGCAGATGTGGAGAATGACATCCAGGTCGTAGCGGTGCCAGTAGTCGATGACCCTTTTTTCGTAAGGCAGGCAGAACTCGCGGAAATGTTCGGCCGAGACGACGCTGCCTGAGGCCAGAGGGTCAACCAACAGGGGCAGGGCACCGGCTTCAATGCAGGCCCGGGAGAAGTCTATTACCGCCCGGGTGGCCCAGGCAAGCAGATCATGAATCTTTCGCGGTTCGAGCATAAGGCCGAGGAGGAAATTTTCGGTTTCCACTAGGTGCTGGCAGGTGGTGAAGGGAGCGGGAATATAAGCGAGTATCGGCACCCGATCGCCGACAGCCTCGTAGGCAACATCGATGGCTTCTAGGTAGACGCAGAGTCTGCCTTTCTCAGACAGGCTGGAGAAGTCCGTCAGGGCAGATTCGTCGGGCAATTCCTGCCAGCGTGGCCGCACCAGCATGGGCAGGTCGTCTTGGGGAAACTCAAACTCCGATCCCAGCGCTTCAGCGATAATGCCGACTTCAGAGAAAAAGGAAATAAAGTCGTGGCCGTACTTTTCCCGGGCCAGAAGTTGAGCCTCGGCCATGACTCTTCCATCGGTCACGTACTCGCTCACGCTGATGCTGGCGACCCGGGCCGCATGAGAAGTGACCAGGGGGAATACCGGGACTCTATCCTGCGGTTCGTCTATTACCAGCAGATTGAAACGTTCGCGCGGGGTAAGCAGCTCTTTCATCTGCCGGCAAGACAGATCTGACTTCTTCGTTCGGCCAGGACCTCAAGGAATGCCTCAATGCGGGTGCGCAGTTGCTGGCTTATTTCCGGAGCCGGGTCAGGCACATCAAACTCGAGCACTGGAAGACCGAGTGCTTCGCGTACGTAGTGGGAGATGAGTCTGGTTTCCATGGCGCAATGGGAGCCGCCGAATATGCCGGAGATAACAACGCCGTCTGCCTGGTGTCGGCGTGCCTGCGCAATGACTGACTCGGAGCGCTGCCGGGTCGTGCCGATGAGCGAGGCAGCCAGGAACGATTCGGCGATTGCCTCCAGGGGCGGGTTGTCTTCGGCGATGATTTCCAGGGCCTGGTTGATGACGTACTCAGTGCCGACAATCCGGCAGCCGGCGTCCTCGAAATAGCAGAGAAACAGAGGGTCAGCCGGCGGTGTAACCCAGACGATACGGAGGGCGTCTGCGGCGGTTACTGACTCGCCGTTTTCCTTCCTGCGCTCGGCAGTTTCTGCCAGGTGGACGAGTATTTCGGTCCATTCATCAATGTCTGAATAGTGGTGCAGACAGCCGAATTCCACAATCATCATTTCCAGTGCCGGCAGCAGGCCCTGGCCATAGGCCAGTTCACGCAGGTGCGCGGTCAGTCGGCGGATGCGGTTAGCCTTCTGTATACCATGATGCAGTTCTTCTTCACTGAGGTGGTGACCGGTGAGCTCTTCCAGCTGTTTGACTATGCGGCGGTATTCCTGCGCCAGAAAGGCGACACTCTTGGGGTCTGGTTTGTCTGCGATGGAAGCAGGGCGGACCGGCTCTTCAGCCCAGATAATGTCGCGGGCAAAGGCAGCGGCAAGCTGCTCCACCGCGGCATAGTCGTCGCAGGAAGCACCCGAAGAGGCAATGCACAGGTCCGGGTCAGGAAAGTAGGCATGTTTGGCAAAGGCGCCGAGCGCGGCCCGGGAATAACAGGTGGCTTCACCGATGCCCAGTTCGGCTGCGGCTTCGAAAAGCACTTTGCTTTCCATGACGAATGGCGTCCACCACAGACAGTCCGGGTAAAAAGCGGTTACGCCGGGAAAGGAATTGACAATTACTGGTACCGCGCCCAAGTCGCCCAGACAGGCGACGACCTTGCGGCCGAGCTGCCGCGCGCGGAACAGACGTTCGGTCTCGTTCTGTACAAAACCCCACAGGCGCAGCGCGGCCAGCGAGTTGTCGTACTTCAGACGTTTGAGATGTCGGCAGCCATAAACGGCAAACTGCTGGGGCGGAAACAGATACGCAGACCAGCGGGCCGGGCCACCCCGCTTCTCCTGATCCCTGCGAAAATAGTGATAGTAATCCACCAGCAGTTCATCTGGAACCTGCAGAAACAGTTCGCCCCACTCCGTAAAGCTGATGCGGCGGGCTGGCGGGTCTTTCCAGAGATTCTCAGGTACCAAGTTTCAAGCTTCCAGCGATTCGAGAAAAGCCTCTAGCCGGGTACGAATCTGGCCGCGGTTCTCGGGCGCGTAGTTGCTCTCAATGTGCAAAAGCGGCAGACCGGTTTCCTTGCGCAGCCTTACTTCTTCAAGCTTCCAGGGGTCGCAATAGAGGAGAGTTTTGAGAATGACGCCTTGCACGTGGTTGAGTCTTATCAGCTCGCGGATACGCTCGTAGGTATAGTCGTTGGGTCGGCGAAATACAGCCGGCTGGCGGAAGAAGTAAAAAGAAGCGAGGTCGGCGAGTGGGTTACCCGTATCCGGGAAGCTGTCGGCAAACCAGGCCCTACCTTCGGACAGAAGGTCGGCGACAATATCTGCCTGTTCCTCGATGGCGTTGACAATCCAGCGGTCCTCTTCTGCCAGCTCGCTGCCCAGAAGCATCAACCTCGGCCGGCCGGCCTTGGCCGTCGGTGCTGTGCTCCGCGTCACCCTCTCCCTTTCATTCCCTCCCCCTTGAGGGGGAGGGAAGGGTGAGGGTGAGTCTGGCGTGAAGCGTGAAGCGTAAAGCGTGAAGCGTTCTGGTTCCAGCACTGTGGCGAGAGTGACAAGGTCCAGCACCTGAGATTCGGCAAGGCCGGAACCTGCCAGTCGCCGCAGCGCAGCTCGCAGTGCCTCTTCGGCTCTGATCGCCGTGGCCAGGGCCGCCTGGTCAAAGTCCGTGCCACAGAAAGAAGCCATATCCCTGCCCATCTGCTCAAGCTGACGGGAGAATTCACTAAGCCGGTGTGGAAAAGGTTCAGAGTTGCGGGGCAGATATAGTTCAAACGTGGGCAGGTCAAAGTGCACCCGGACAGATTCAGGCAGTCGTCGAGCGAGGTCGCAGGTGTTCACCGAAGCAAAGGCATCAACCAGGCCATAGAAGCCGGCCTGACTCAGGGAGAAATTCCCCAGCGTGGCCAGACAGTGCGGACAAGCATCCGGCCGAAGAAATGACAGACCGGCGGTTTCGGCATCGTACCCACCGCGCAGGAGCCGCACCGGTATGGCGCCGACTGAGCGAATAAGCTCTACCGGCACGAAATGCGAGGAATAGCCGATGACTTTGCGGCCAACCTTGCGCAGCTCCGCCAGCTCAGTCAGCCGTTCCTTGAGAAGTTGTTCCCTCATCGCCCTGCCATCAGCCGCTCGAACTCGGCAACAGCCGAGTATGCATCAGGAGCGTAACCGTCCGCGCCGATACTCTGGGCAAAGCCGGCTGTCACCGGTGCGCCGCCGATAATTACTCTCGTATCCTTGCGTAGTCCAGACTTATCCAAAGCCTCAATGATGATGCCCATACGCGGCATAGTTGTTGTCATCAACGAAGAGATGCCAATAATCCGGCAACCATTCTCGGCTGCACGTATGAAGGCTGAGTCGGGCGCATTCCGGCCCAAATCCAGCACCTCGAACCCGGCTGCCTGCACCAGAACCTTCACTATGTTCTTGCCGATGTCGTGAATATCTCCCTGCACCACACCCAGGGCAACTTTTCCACGGCTTACGGTCTGCAATTCGGCTTGCGTCAGCCGCTCCTTGAGAATATCAAACCCCGCATACATTGCTCTGGCGGCAAGCAGCACCTGGGGCACGAAATACTCGCGGCACGCGAACTTCTCGCCGACTAACTTCATTCCGGCGGCAAGACCTTCGGTCAAGGCACGTTCGGGCGGTATCTTCTGATCTAGTGCCTTTCTGGTCAGCTCGGCCACAAGCTCAGGTTTGAGTCGTACCACTGCCTCGGCCAGTTGTGCCAAAAGTTCGGATTGATTGTTCACCGAACTATCTTACCGCATCAGGCCAGGTTGGCAACTTGCTTCAGACGACCGCGGTACGAACAGCGACTCGCGGGCAAAGCGGTCGCTGGCGTCCAGTGCGTTGCACCGGGATTCCCAGCGGAGACATCAGCTTCCCAGTCATCTGGTATTGTAGTGGCAATCGCGGCAGGACCCGGGGCGAGGGAGCCTCGGATGATGTGCTTGGTTTGGTGGCGAAGAGAATCCGGGAATCTTGGAGCTCCGGTGTGCCCAGACTTACTACGGCCTTACCAGGCCGAGGACTGATGTGGGAGTATGTGGTCTATTGTACTGCATCGGCGGGTATCAACGTTCCTTGGTGGTTACCAGACCGGCAGCAGCACTATTGACACTGGACTGTTGCATTATATACTGACTAACAAAGTAAGTCATATGACTAACAAAATTAGTCCTGGCCGCACTACCCTACTTGCGCCGCTGTTCGGTTCTCCCCTACGGGAGTGGATACTGCTATACATTATGACCAGGGGCGAGGCATATGCGCGCGAGCTGGCAGCGGAGCTGGGGTTCGCACTACGCGCGGTGCAGCGGCAGTTGGCAATGCTTGAGGAAGGCGGAGTTGTTTATAGCCGGATGCGCGGTAGAACCAGACTGTACAGCCTGAACCCGCGCTATCCGTTCCAACGGGAACTTGGCGCTTTGCTGGAGAAGGTATTACGGGCGCTTCCCGACGATGAACGCGATCGGCTCTACACGCCGCGGCTGCGTCCACGTCGGTCGGGAAAGCCGCTAAGACTGTGAAGATTGATGGACTGACTACCCGGCAACTGGCCGCGGCGGTCTGTGACGCAATGGAGCGTCGCGGATTCACTGCGGTTCTTGTCGGTGGAGCCTGCGTCATGATCTACGCGGAGGGCAAGTATGTGTCCCGTGACCTCGACTTCGTCATAGTACCGCAGGACCGACTTGCGGACGTGGCAGCGGCGCTGGCCGAGCTGGGGTTCTATCCGGCTGGCCGCGTGTTCGTCCATCCCGAAATCGAGATGGCGGTGGATGTCGGCAATCGCTGGCCTCTGTCTGTGGGCCAGGAAATACTACCGGTTCCGGCCCCGCGCAAAGTGTCCGGAATGCGCCTGAGGATGCTCTCGCCGACCGATTGCGTGAAGGACCGCCTGGCCGCGTTCTACTACTGGAACGACCGCCAGGGATTGGAGCAGGCGGTACTGGTGAGTCTTGCCCAGAAGGTCAACATCCGCGAGGTCGGCCGGTGGTCGCGGGCCGAAGGAATGGAGCGCAAATTCCCTGAGTTCCGTCGCCTACTGACCCGGCGGAGACAACAAGGACACTGAAGCCCCTGGTCTCCTCCTTCATTCGTCTCGTTACCCACAAGCACTGCATGCTCTCTCGAATACAACGATCAGGTCATTCTTCAGCGCCTGCTCCGGCGTCTCGCCGGTAATACCGTCAATCAGATAGTACACCGGCGGCTGCTGGTATCCGTCGCAGAACAGAATCTCATACAACTGCGCCTTCGGTCAGCCTCTCTATCTGCCGGCCCCGGTTCCTTTCGTGGAGTTTGGCTTCCCGCGGTCCGGCTGCCGGGCAGGTTCCTGCGTTCCGCTTGGGTCGCGTCTAGCGGATGACCGTGAGTTTGGCCGTCTCCGCCGCACCACCGACCTGCAGACGGCAGAAGTAGTTGCCGGCAGGCAGGCTGGCGGTGCTGAGCGGTACCGAATAGCTTCCTGGTTCTCTGCGGCTGTTGACCAGTTCTGAGACCTGGTTGCCCGCACGGTCGTACAGCCTGAGAATGACCTGACACGGCTCTGAAACCCGGTAGCTGATGTTCATACCGGTTGTCGTGACACGAGACAGGCTGAGCCGGTTTGCGCTGCCCGGACGCGCCTTTGGCTCCTCAATACCGATAGTGCCGTCGGCTCTTGTTTTGAGCAGGAATATATCATAGAACTGGCTCGTACTGTTGGAGAATCCGGTGACGGCATAGCCACCATCATTGGTGCGCACTATCCACCGGCCGTTATCTTCCCCGCCACCGGGCCAGCTCCTTGACCACACATTTTCTCCGTTCGGACCTACTTTGTGCAGCCATATGTCCGTCGCGTTTCCGCCTCCCACATTGCCGGTCAAAACATATCCGCCGTCGCGGGCCGCGCAAACCGAATACCCGGCGCCAAGTGCAGATATCGGACACCTGGTCCAGACAGTATCACCACCGGCCGTAATTTTGATGAGATAAGGCGTGTACCCGCCTCCGCCCAGCCGCTCTGCGCTTCCGACTAGGACATACCCACCATTTTCGGTCGCATCCAGTCCCCACCCGGATTCATAGTTCCATCGTTCCCCGTAAGTCTTGGACCACACTTGGTTGCCGGCCGTATCGGTCTTGAACAGGTACACGTTACTGTAGTACGGATAGCCGGGGTCGTACGTCACCCCCACCGCTACATAGCCGGAATCTGTCGCCCGCCGTACCTGATTTGCGCAATTGTGTGTCCCGGCGCTGAACTGCCGGGACCATACCGTCTGACCGGCCGCCGTCACTTTCACCATATAAGCGAGAGCGCCGCTTCCCTCACCGGTCTGACCTACAATCACATAACCGCCGTCATAAGCCTCGACCAAGGAATAGCCAACATCCCGCGCAGCGGTGCCGATAGACCTGGTCCACAGAGTGTCGCCCGATGCGGTTGTCCGAATCAACCAGATGTCATTGTTCCGCGTCAGTGTCTGCGTGTTTGCGACAATCACGAATCCGCGGTCCCCGGTCTGCAGCACGTCAACTCCGCCTTGTTCTAGAGTGTCGCCGTAAGTCCGGGTCCAGAGGGTATTACCGAAGGCGTCCGTCCTGATGAGATACACGTCGTATTTTCCTGCGCCGAAACTGCGGGTAGCTCCGACGATGACATAACCACTGTCCGCGGTCTGCAGAACCGACTGACCCCACTCGTAGTCAGTTCCGCCGTACGACTTCATAAACGTAATCTGAGCATTGGCGCTGACACCCAGCACCAGCATCACACCTGCCAACAGCGAACCGCGGTGATATAATTTCTTCATTATTACTCCTTTACGTCAGAACGGGAGCACCTGGCTTTGAGTCTTAAAAAAAACGCCGACACTTCTGCGCAGGTTGCCTGCCGTGTCCTGTTATTTCAAGTCTAGATTGCCGGCAGATGTCTGTCAAACAATGACGGACTTACCTGCTTGACCTAGCCCGCCCGGCCGCGAGACAGACAGCAATTTGCGGACCGCGCTGTTCGTTCGCAGTCGCCGAAATCTACTACCAGATAACTCGGACGCCGTATTCCCGGAACACCGGGTCGGAAGACACCAGCGGTACGCGCTCAGTCAGCGCCTGGGCCGCCAGCAGCCGGTCGAACGGGTCCCGATGGCGGAAAGGCAGTCTCTCTACCGCCGCGGCATGATGCCATTCAATCGTCAACACGGAGAAACCGCTCGCCAGTTTCTCGGCAATGTACTCTTCGATGGACGTCGACAACTCAAGCCGGCCCAGACTTGCCTTTATCGCCATTTCCCAAACACTAGTCGCGCTCAGGAGGAGTTCGGCGTCGCCGGCTTCCAGGGCGCGGCGGGCGCGACGACTCAGCCGCCTGTCGGCCGTCACAAACCACAAAAAGGTATGGGTGTCCAGCAGCAGCTTCACCTGGTGTACGGCTCCATTTCCGGCAACGGCTCGTCAAAATCGGCCTTGACTTTGACCCGGTCCTTGTCACAGCCGAATCGGGGACGGCGCGGCGGCTGGGGCAACGGCCGCAGCTCGGCGACCGGCCGACCGCGCTTGGAAATGCGATAGACCTGACCCCGGCACACCTGCTCCAAGAGTTCAGACAGACGCGTCTTGGCCTCGAAAGCTCCAATGGTCTTGATACTCATATAAACTAGTATATTAAACTAGTCGGTTCAGTCAAGACTGTGAGTACTCTCCACGTTCCCTGCTACACGCCAGGCGGCTGAAGGTGGCAACCAAGTCACGCCGGGGGTTGTGTCTCAAACCTGGCCGCGGACACAAGCCCGCTCTGCCGCAACACAAACAGCGACTTACAGATGAAGTGGTCGCTGCAATCCGAGTCAAGACGCAGCACTGCCCGCACCTTCTCGGTCACAGCGTCCAGATTATCCGCCAGCGCCTGCTCCGGCGTCTCGCCCGTGATGCCGCCAATCAGATGATACACCGGCGGGTCCTGATATCCGTCATAAAACAGGATCTCAAACAACTGTGCCATAATTGGTTCTACTTTATTCTTACTTGGGTGAACATATGGAGGTGGCTTAGGTTACAAACAGTTCTGATACTGACCTCTTGTGTCTAGGCTTCCGCTTGCTATTGCTGTTTTCGTCATAACTGCAGTTGTAGAGGTTGCTTTGTTTTTTGGTCGGCAATCTTGCGCTTACTATTGGAACAAGAGTATAGAAGCATACGCCGCGTCTCACTGATGCGCCTGTTGGCTAAGTCAACGTAGTTCTTATCAACGTCATACCCCACGAAATGGCGCCCAGCTTTTAGCGCTGCTATTGCCGTTTGTCCGCTGCCTATGAAGGGATCAAGAACGACTTCACCTTTGTAGGTATATAGTTGTATACATCGATATGGCAGTTCTTCGGGAAACGGTGCAGGATGGCCGATCTTCTTAGCTGAGACAGCGGGGAATTTCCAAATGCTTTTGGTAAGTTGCATAAATTCTTCGCTTGTCATGGTTACTTCCCGTTTGAATATATTGGGTCGGGAATAGGTATCTTTGGAAAATACGAGGATGTATTCATGAATATCTCTGAGCGTTGGATTACCAGGTGACCGCCAAGTTCCCCACGCAGTCGACGGACTCGAACTGTTGCCTTTGTCCCAGATGATCTGGCCACGCATTAGGAAACCTAGGTCTATTAGATCATTTGTCAGAAATCCATCGAGCGGGATGTATGGTTTGCGGCCGAGGTTCGCCACATTTAGACAGAGTCTGCCACCAGGAACGAGCACGCGATAAACTTCCTTCCATACGCGTAGCAGGAATTGCCGATATTCCTGCAATGTCAGGTTTGCATCGTAGTCTTTTCCTACATTGTAGGGAGGCGAGGTAACCATCAAATGCACCGAACAGTCTGGCAATTCATCCATCTTTTCGCTGGATTTACAGAAAATGCGGTCTAGGTACTCAGCTGGTATTGTGTTCTCTAAGTACTCAACCTTCTTTTCACTGGGCATTGTGTCGTAGAGACGGCTTCGATAGAAACGACTAGAATCGTGACCAATTCTACCAGGAGCACCGAAAGAGCTGGTACGGGTTCCCTTGCGAACATGCTTTGGGGTCATCAATAATCTTCTTTCCAAAGATCTATCCAACGTTTCAAAGGATTGTAATTCACTTCGGTTCTTACCCATGTGATTGTCAACGTCCTAGTAGTATTATCAAAAACCAGTCTTCTTAGGGCATCCGCTGAGATTTCAATTCCGCGTGGATTCGTGCCGGCTTTAGGCATCCTAATGTAGTGTTCGGGGCCAACTTGACTGAGTATTTTGTTCTGTGTTTCCCGGGGTATGTAGTAGAGGCCGCCTTCACTATTCCATTGTATTCGTGCGAGAAAAAGGTCACACATAGGTTTGTAGTGAGCTACAAATTTTTGGGCGATGGTTTGGTCTACAGTCCATACCAACTTTACACCCGAAAACCCCTTTT
Organism: candidate division WOR-3 bacterium; assembly: GCA_039801365.1. Classification (NCBI taxonomy): domain Bacteria; kingdom Pseudomonadati; phylum Caldifarciminota; species Caldifarciminota bacterium. The sequence continues at coordinate 19,389 of JBDRUN010000007.1, read as the reverse complement.
GGGTAATGGTCTTGACCGAAATAGGGTTTCCGTCAAGCATAACATCTACTTCGGACTCCGTAATTGGGATATCAGTTTTCACATTTTTTTCGCCGAACTTGTGTACCAAGAGCGCTATCAGTATTTGCTCACGCAGGGAGCCGACTTGCATTCCAACTTTTCCGGCCCGCGACGATTCCATCTCCGCCATTTGAAATAACTTTGGCAGCTTATCTCGGATTTTGGCCGCCAACGTTTCATCTTCGAAGAGCTCATTCAATCGACTAGCAATGGTACACCTCTTTTCAGCGTCCCTATGGCCGAGTCACTAGGCGTGTGTTGCTTGAAGGCCTTGACAGTCGGCCTACCGGAACACTTTGTTGTTTACTGTCCAATACTACAGATGGCCGACCACAAATCAAGAAGGCGTTTTGCCTCGCTTAAGAAAGTACCCGAAAGAAAACGTAAGGGTTTGGTTAGGCAGTAACGGCTCTTTTTTCTGTAGGGGCGATGTCCATTTTCCACGCCTGATTTCCACCCGGAATCAACCAAGTGTTAAGTTGGAAGGCGCCGGGTTCAGGGTGTGACCGGGCCGATGTTGAATACCTGAGTGCAAATCGCGGTCAAGACCGCCGGGTCCAAGGATTTGGCCTCGTACAGGTCAATCAGGTCGGCCGCGGCCCGGCACAGGGATTTGCCCGAGTAGCGACGGGACAGGCGGCCGAGTTTCTGGGCAAAGGCATAGTATCGGACAAACCGGTCACCTGTTATTCCGGCGGCATTTAGCACCGGTCTGAGCTTTGCAGCGATTTCGGCCGCGTGCTTGGAGCCCTTTGCGTGCCCGGCGGCCTGTTCCTCGACCGTATTGGCTCGGCCGAGCGGGATACGACCCTTTCTGAGCGCCTTTTCATAGGAGCGGCGGGGAAGACGCCGGGACTTGGGCCCACGTCTTTTCGGCCAGGCCATAGGTTTTGACCATGGTTTTATGTAGCCAACCTGCTCGAACCGCAGGAAGCAGATGCAGAGCAGTTCCTGCAGCAGTGCAAGGTTCAGTTCGTAGTTGACCCATTTGCGGATAACCAGCTCAATGTCTCTGGCAAGCGGCGGCCCAAACTGGGTGCGAAACAGCTTGAGCAGTTCGTGCACGTACCGGCGGTACTAGTTGACTTGTTGGCGCATGACCCCGGAAGTGCTGATGTACCGCTCGACTCTTGCCTGGACCAGACGCCAGGCCCGGCTCGGGCTCATGCCGAAGACAGACAGAACCCAGGGATAGGTGCGAATGCGGGTTAGTACCGCCTGCGCTTGATCGCTTAGGCGCAGTGATTTCACGTGTTTCAGACTCCGGCAGGCCGTTGCAAGAAACGGCAGTTGAACGGTTCGTGTGCACAGGGCATAACGCCAGTATTATCCGAAGGTTGGGGCGAAATTCAAGCCCGATAATTCAAGGGTAGGGGTCGCTGGGTAGGCGGCTACCCCAGGAGGGCTTCGGGTCTTGGTCAGAGCATGGTGCTGCTGGAGTGCAAGTCCTTTGGCTTCAGGCTGGGGTATCGGTTCTTCTCTGGGTTAGGCTGGTACAAGGGTAGCTCGTTCCGGGGCAGGTCTGGTAACTGTACCTGTGCTTCAGATTGTAATCGGCGCAGTGAATGTGCCGGCCCTGGAAGCGGCGCCTGTTGCCGCTGCTGCTCCGGTCCCAGGCTCCAGGACACAATCCGGGTCAGGGCCTCGGCGAGAACCTGGGCCTGAATCATGGCTAGACCGTCTTGTCTGCCGATGCCGTCAGTCCGTAGTTTCAGAGCCTTTAGGAGATTCTTATGGCGTCTGGTTCAGGGCAGCGAGAACAGAAAAAACAGTATTGGGCGCTAGTCCACTCTGATTCGGCCGGAGCCGGAGCGGACAGAGCCAATGATGGCCGCGGTGGTGTTGCCGGCCGCACGGAGACGGACTAGGAGTTCAGTGGCGCGTGCTTCCGGCAGTGCAATGAGAAGTCCACCCGAAGTCTGAGCATCACAGAGGAGCAGGCACAGGTCTTCCGGTATAGAGGGTGCGAAGTCGGCCCGCGGTTTCATAAAGCTGTAGTTCTTCAGCGAGCCTTCTGGGAAAAGCTGTTGGCTTGCCAGTTCCATCGCTCCGGGAATGAGCGGAACCCGGGAAGCGTCAATGAGCAGGTCAATGTCGCCAGTCTGCGCCATTTCCCAAGCATGGCCGAGAAGTCCGAATCCGGTGATATCAGTTGCGGCATTGACGCCGGTTTCACGTATGGCTTCGGCTGGCGTCCGGTTGAGTTCGCACATAAAGCGGTTGGCCTCTTCCACCGATGATGCCGGAGCCAGTCCGACTCGCAGTGCGGTGGTGATGATGCCGGTGCCGAGCGGCTTGGTCAGAATCAGTACATCGCCCGGTCGGGCGCCGGTGTTCTTGACCACACGTTCAGGATGTACGATACCGGTTACTGCGAGGCCGCACTTGATTTCGGTGTCTTTGAGCGTATGGCCGCCGGCAATCACTGCGCCGGCTTCCCTTACTTTGTTCCAGACGCCTTCAAGAATCCTCTTGACGGTCTCGTGTTCAATTTCTCCGACCGGAAAGGTGATGATGCACAGTGCCGCAAGCGGCGTGCCGCCCATCGCATAGACGTCGGATAGCGAATTGGCCGCAGCAATCTGACCGAACACATAAGGGTCGTCGGCAATCGGCGTGAGTAGGTCCACAGTGAGCACCAGAGCCTGTTCGGCATTGAGCCGATACACTCCGGCGTCGTCTGAGGTCTCGCCACCGACCAGCAGATTGGGATGCCGGAAAGCAGGAAGCTGTTGCAGTACCTGCAGCAGGTCTTCCTGACATACTTTGGCTGCTCAACCCGCGGCTTTGGCGTAGTCAAGAAGACGACGTTTCACAGTTCCTCCTGGTTCATAGTATCGTCACTCTGTCACCGGTCAGTAGCGTTTCGGCCAGTTCGTACATGTTGGAGACTGTGCCGACCCGGACCCGGTCCTTGACGCCGAAGAAGTCCAGGCAGGTGCCGCAGACCCGGATGACAACCCCTTGCTGCTCAAGCGTCTTGAGCGAAGCCAGTGGCTCCGAACCTTCGAGCGCGAGTTTGACGCCGTTGTTTGCCAGTAGGATGGAAGAGGGTTTGGTCGGAAGTTCAGTGAGCGTGCGCAGGAAAAGGGTCATGAGTAATCGGCCGAGTTCTTCGTTCCCGCGGCCGAGTTCGTCGGAGCCAAGGAGCAGGACCGGGCCGGATGGTGATATGACAGAGTTGTTTGTTGCTTCAGGTTGTGTTCCAGGCTTGGAGACTACAAGCTTGCGGATACTTATGCTGTAAATTCCGGGTTCGCGTTCAGATGCAGAAACGGTGTATCCAGCCTTCTGAGCAAACCGGACGATGTTGTCACGTGATTCCGGGCTGTCGGTAATAACCACAACCGGCCGATTGCCGGCGGTTTCAAGCGCCTTTCTGGTTCTGAGCACCGGTTCCGGGCAGACCAAGCCTCGGACATCCAGTTCCAGAGGAGCGGTATCATTCGCGCTGCTCAACGAACACCTCCTGTCAGTGGGTAGTCGGTGATTGCCTCCGGTGTGATGTTGTGAGCCTTCAGCGCCGTGAGCGCCGCGGTAACGCTTTCGAACGCAATGAGTACTACCGCGCCGCAGTTGGCGTCACGCCTGGGAGCAACAAGGACGTCGAACCCCTGCTTCTTCAGGTAATGGGCCGCACCCATCAGAGTGTGGATGGACTTAAAGGCAATGGCGGTCAGGCTCTGGCTTGAGCGGGGCGTACCGTCCCGCAGGGTATCGTTAGTCATGTGTTCCACCTTCGGCCCAGGCTTACCAGTAGCCGCATTCCTTTGCCGTCCATTTTTGTGTTACTCGAGGATAACGCAACACCCAGTTGCCGTAGTTCCAGTATTCAGACAAAGCAGGTAGATACCCGATGGTAGCTGGCCAGCCGGCCGCCATTGCAGTTCATGCCGGCCCAATCCGAATTGTCCGTCGAGGAGTGTCTCGACCAATGAACCGGTTACATCGTAGAGCGCTAACCGGCATCGGACAGAATTGGAGGTAGCGAAGCTGATGCTAGTGCCGCGGTCTGACACCGGGTTCGGGGCGGCGCGCAGGATTGGAACTGCCAGGACTCGATCGCCAGGCCGTTCTTCGATGCCCGAACCTGCCAAGGTGCGAACGGTAATGGAATCGGTCAAGGACCGGTCGCCCTGGGAGCAGACGTGCAGGTTCAGGATTTCTTCGCCTTGAGTGGTGGTAGTATACACCTTGACGTGAATCAGCGTGTCAGTCTCGCCAACGGCGAGTGAGTCATACAGGATGACTCCCGGCTCCCCTCAATGGAAGCCGACACAATAGGTGACGTACCAGCTTGGTACGCTCTGGATGACCCGCAGGTCAAACTCGTAGCCATCGGGTTCGGTTCCGGTGTTGGTCAGGCTGAAGCCGAACTCCGCGACCGCTCCCGGAGCTACCTGCTTGACCGTATCCGTGGTACTTCTGAACTCAAACTGGTATCCGGCCAGGGCTTGACCAAAAGTCAGCAGCATGACCAGGAGCAGTGTAGCAGCCTTCCAGTGGTTCAGGACTATCATTGCTTATCTCCTTTCGTAATTGAATATTCTATAGTGCGCGGTTTGCAGCACCTTTCTTGTGCTCATCTGTTGGACCAGCGCAACCGCGGAAAGGTGTTGCCGTTTCCAAGACGCCCGCGGGTAGAATTGTTCTTCTACCGTGAGAGTGTCGGACCGGGACAGCTGAATCGCACGACCATTGACGTCAGGCAGCATTGCGCGCATCACACCGTTGAATACCGAATCGGTCGCACCGGTGAGCGTGGCGCGCACACTATCCTCGGTGAGAATGACGAAGAGGCGCAGAGTCTCGGCCGGGGTCGAGTCCACGCCCCAGAGTGTGACTTTCACATTTCCGGAGACGGAGTCCAGGTTGGCGGTGAGCTCAAGTTGTACCTTGGGCGTTATGTTTTTCGCTGCAACGATGTAGTTGTGAAACGTTTCGCGGTTGTACTGCGGGCCTGGGTTCTCACGACCGGGCCGCCATCAAATACCGTGGCCGGTTCGCCACCGGTGTCGTAGTACAGCGCCCGACGGGTCTCGACGTAGTCGGGTGAAAGCGTATCGCCTGCGACCCGACGGTGATGCGTAATCACGACCACACTGTCCTTGAACTCGGTAGCAAGACTCTCCAGGGTGTGCGCCGCATATGGGCAGTACACGCACCGTTGCCAGGTGAAAAGCTCGGCCAGGACAACCCGGTTGGTCGGGATGATTTCCAGTTCCGGTGCGTCGGAGCAGCAAAGGAACGACAGAAAAAGACCGAATACTAACTTCCGGCCTACAGGCCGATGCAGGGCAGTCATATGCTTGTGCTCAGGTAATGAATCCGCTGCCAGCCGCTCTGAAGTGTGCCCACAATTAAGGCAAGAACCCCGGCGGCAAGCAGCAGTAGGAATAAGATGCGCCTTGTAAGCAAAGGTTCGTGTTTCTGAGGCAAACTGCCTCTCATTGCGTGGTTAGTCATAATACCCACCACTTTCCTAGTGTCAGCAACTGCTGTACGCCGTTCATACGGACCTCATATTGTCTGCGCTCAGCGCCGCGCCCATAGCGCCGACTGCTTGAGGTTTTTCGGGTACGAGTAATTTCACTCCCAGGCCTTTTTCCAGGAGCACGCGGATGCAGGGATTCAGCGCGACGCCGCCGGAAAGTACGACCTCAGGCTCAGCGCCGACTTTTCCCACCATCGCAAGCAGGCGGCTGACGATAGACTGATGCAGACCAAGGGCAATCGAGTGCCGGTCAAGGCCACGGGCAATGAGCGAGATGACCTCAGATTCAGAAAACACCGTGCACATCGAACTGATGGACACCGGCTCCTTGCCCTTGAGCGCCTCCTCTCCAAACTCCGCCACGGTGTAGCCCAAGGCCATTGCCATTACCTCAAGAAAACGACCGGTGCCGGCCGCACACCGGTCGTTCATCTCGAAGTTTGTCTGGCGTCCATTTTCGACTCTTATCACCTTTGAGTCCTGGCCGCCGATGTCTATCACCGTGCGGCAGGCAGGGAATAGATGCGATGCGCCTAGAGCGTGCGCCTTGATTTCGGTGATGACCGCGCACCCGAGTCGCTCGCGGGCCAAATGCCGGCCATAACCGGTGGCAATGGTAGGGAGTGGGGAGTGGGGAGTAGGGAGTAGGGAAGAAAGTAGTTCGCGGGCGCGGGCCAAAGGGTCGGTACCGGTGTCGGCTATCCGGAAGTCAATCAGCTTGCCGTCCTCAACCAGTGCGACCTTCGTCGTGCGTGAACCGAGGTCAAGGCCAATGGACCTGATGATGTCCTCCTAGCCGAGTTGCTCCAGGAATGCCTCGATGCGAGTGCGAAGCTGGCCGGAATCTTCTTCTGAGTAGTCGGTAACTATCTTGAGGCAGGGTACGTTTGCGGCTTTCAGCGCGGCTTCCACGCGCATCGCTTCGATATTGTATCCGTGGCAGGTCTGGAGTACATACTGCACCACACCCTGCACCTTGTAGTCCTTTACTTTCTGCACTATGCCGTCAATGCGGTCCTGGTTCGGGGTAAAGCAGGCGCAGTTGATTTTCATATACCGGTCGGCAATAGCGTTCAGTTGTCCTTCAAGGTCCCGGGCGGTCTCGTCCACAAGGTTCTCGAAGTAGCGCGAGCCGGTGCAGGATTCATCCGCGACAATTACCGCTCCGGCCTGCTCGATGAGCGAGTGGACCTTCCAGTTGCCCATTACAGCCGGGCACCCGGCGAAGAGGATACGTTTTGCTTTCTTGTCTACCGGCGTCTGGCCGGACTTGAGCCGGTCGCTGAGTTCGGCTATTAGCCGTTCAAGCGCAGCAGTGAAGCGCACCGGTTCGTCGTTGAGAGCGGCCTGCATCACTACAAGTGCATCCAGGCCGGAAATCGGCGGCGGGTCGGTTTTGCGCAGGTCCGCAAGCTTCTGCAACGCTCGGCGCTTGGCGTTCATCACCTTTATGGCCCTGCTCAGTGCGTCTGGTTCCACCTTAGTGCCGGATACTTCCTCTAGCTTGGCCTGAAACTGGCGCACAGAATTGCGCCAGAGGTCAAAATCCAGCGGGTCTTTCTTCTGGGGGAGTTCCATCACATGGAAGTTCACCTTGCCGGAAAGTATTTCCCAAGTTTTCTTCTTGGCGTCGCAGGTGGTCTCGCCCACAGCCAGACTCTTCAGAGGGCCATAAGGGCAGGTCTTGGAAAAGGCAAGGCCCAAGGTAGATTTGACCAGGGGGCAGATATCGCGCGGAAACATTTTCTCGGCAAATGGCACCGAGAACTGTGTGCCGCCGCAAAGTGCAATCGGCACGGTATTAGCGGCCATGGCCAGCTCTTCGGGCACATAGATGCAGAATGTGCCTACAGTTTTCGTTCCTTTCTTCTTCAGGTCAAGAAGCTCTGCCACCCGTGCGCCGTGGGACTCGTGCAGCACGCGGTCAAAGTAGGCCATCTCTCTGGGCCGGTCCTTCTGCGCCGCAACCGTGGCCTGAAACGTCCGGTCAATAGCTTCCAGCACCTGGTCATGCAGCTTTACATCCAGCCCGAGTTCTTCCAGAACCTGCTTAGGCTCAGCCATCGCGACCTCCTTCTACTTGCCGCAGCAGCCGCCGTCCGCTTCATTGACCTTCATCGGCGAGCCGCAGCAGATGATGTTGCAGTCGGCACAGCCGCACGACTTCGTCACCACCATTTCAACGCCGCAGCTGTTGCAGCGGAGGGTGTCACCTTTCTTTACCGGTTTCATGTGTACCTTCCTTTCTTAGATTAGTACTTTCATTTGTCAGAACTGCAGCAACCACCCGGCTCGGACTGAACTCCCGGTTTGTAGAACAGCCGGCAGAAGCAGTGACCGTCTTTCTCGACTTCGTCGTGCACGGTCGGACAGGGGCAGACCACGTCCTTTTGCGGGTCAAGCGGATGGGACTGCTTGCAGGGACAGTAGTACTTACCGTGCTCGGCGAAGTTCTTAGCCAGGAGCGTTGCTACCTTGAGAGTGCGGGCAAGGTCGGGGTTGAGCACGTACCCCAGCTCTTCCCCGACCTTGCGCACTCTTTCTACGTTGGCTCGGTCTGTTTCACTCAGATTCATTTCTTCTCTGGCGCAATAACCCAGAAGTCAAGACCGACACCGAATGGTGCAATTGCACCGCCTTTGCACAGGGCGGCAATCGGCACCATGACTTTGGGCCGGATGGAGAGTACTGGAACCGGCTTGACTACTGCGCCGACCTGGGTGACATGGCGGTCCTGCTGGGTCTTGTCCACTGCAGTGCCATTGACCTCGGTCTTGGCCTGCATTGTGCCAACAAGTGAAAGCCAGAGTTGAAAACTCTTAGTGAAGTCGTAGTCAAGCTTGGTCACGTACTCGAACATATTGCCGACCTTAGTCGTATCGTTCACCTTGCCGTTGAGCCAATAGGCGGCCCGCAGGTGGCCCACTATCTTGCCGAACGATTTGGTTGTGGCAATGAGACCCAGCCCACCCGACATCTTACCGTCACCAATCTTGGGCTTGGCGTCCTTGTTCGATGTCGGCAGGCCGAAGGCCGCGGCGGCAGTGAGCTTGACCGGCGCCTTCTTGTCGGCGATGAACTGATACCTGGTATGCAGTTCGACGTCACCAACGCCCATTGAGGACAGGGTGTCCTGAGACTTGCTGGCAAGAGGGACCATCGCTAGGATTTCCCATTTCTTAAGCGGCGCATACCCCAAGAGCAGCATACCGCTGATGGTGGTTGTCTTCTTCTTGGCCGCCAGGGTATCCCACTTCTTGTCGGTCCAGTTGTAGGTCTTGGCGGTCTGGGAGTATGCCAGGTCCAGCTGAGCGATGAACTGCTTTGGTTTGAGCGTACCCGCACCCCGGCCGATAATCGGAGTGGCGAGTACGGCGTTAGCGGCCACAGCAAACAGGGCCGCGACCAATAGGACTTTCTGCACGGTCTCCTCCTTTGTTTTCGGTTAGTTCTGCGCCTTCTCCTTCGAGCATCACGCGCTCCAGTACGCCGCGCACGGCAAGGAGCGCTTCGACAAAGCGGGTAGCCAGCCGGTCGCGCGGTCGGGCCAGGTCGAACCGGAAGTCGGCCGCAATTCTTCCGGGCCGGTCCGCCATCACGACCACTCGGTCGCCAAGGTACACCGCCTCGTCGATATTGTGCGTCACGAACAGCACGGTCTTGGCCGTACGCTGCCAGATGGACAGCAACTCATTCTGCAACCGGTGCCGGGTACGTTCGTCCAGGGCTCCGAACGGCTCGTCGAGAAGCAGAATCTTGGGGTCAGTGGCCAGTGCCCGGGCAATGGCGACGCGCTGCTGCATTCCACCGGACAGCTCCCAGGGATGACTGCGACTGAAACGGCTGAGTCCGACCAGCTCCAGCAAGACCGCGGCTTTCTTCCTGCGTTCGGCGCGACCTACACCACGAAGTTCCAGGCCGAAGGCGACGTTATCGGTGACATTGCGCCAGGGTAGGAGTGAGTACTGCTGGAACACCATGCCGATACTCCGCCTGTCACCAGCGGCATCATTTCCAGTTATAAGGACAGTGCCTGTAGTCGGTACAACCAGGCCGGCAACTATCCGCAAGAGCGTTGTCTTGCCGCAACCGGTCGGTCCGACTACGCAGGTGAACTCGCCCTGGCCGATGTCCAGATTGATGTTCTCCAGCGCCGTGACTGGCACGCCGGCGGCGTCGAATACCTTGCTCACGTTCTTCAGTTGCACGGCGTACATCAGCGCACCTTTGCCTGCCAGCCGATGAAAGGCCGGCTCAGGGTAGATATACCGAATGACAGGAGCGCTCCGACCGCACCGATGAGAACCATGCCGGCGATGAGCACATCCATCTCAGCCAGTTGGTATGCATAGGTGATGAGATAACCGATACCGGCGCTCGAGCCGGGAAGCATCTCGGCCGCGACGATGACCATCCAGGCCGTACCCAGCCCTACACGAAGACCGGTAAAGACGGCCGGCAGGGCAGCCGGTAGTGCGACCTTGCGAAACAGCTGGCCCCGATTCGCACCCAACACCTGAGCTGCCTCCAGGTACGCGTCCGGCACGCCCAGTACGCCATCAACTGTATTCAGGAGTATTGGAAAGAATGCGCCGTAGAACAGGATGAAGAGCATTCCGACCTGAACTACGTCGAAGACCGTGTGCGAGTAGCGGATGCCGAACAGGTTCACGACCGAGTAGGTCTTGAATACGGCCATGGCAAACGGTATCCAGGCAATCGGGCACAGCGGCCGGAACATCTCGACAAACGGCCCGACCAATCGTCGGATGATACTGATGCGGCCCATTGCCAGGCCTAGTGGAACCGCGACCAGTACGGCCAGGCTGAACCCCATGAGCACGCGCAGGCCGGATACAGCGATGTTGTAAAGCAGCGAGCCGGTGTCGAGCACGTTGGCAAACGGCTGCAACAGGTGCTCTGCCACAGCAAGGGGCCGGGGTACGAGCCACGGGTTATTCATCCGTACCGCAACCAGATGCCATACGCCAAGGAACGCAAGCGGCAGTACCAGGCCGAGTGCAATTCGGCCCAGGCGGCCAAGACCCTTTCGACGAGCCAAGTGCTACTGCTTTGGCAACCTTTTCTGGGCTGCGGCGAGAGCCGGCTTCAGAAGCGAGAAATCATAGGAGAGCTTCTCGAACTCGTCCCGGGTCTTGTCCTTGAGCGTGCCGGTTATCTTGCCAGCCTTCACCATCTCCTCGTACCAGACCCACATACCGTCGTAGAATGCCTTATCCGGCTCCATCGAGTACCCGGAAGTAGCCATTGACACCATCTCCACTTCGGGTGTAGTGCCGATCCATTTGGCCACTAGGGCAGCGGCCTCTTCGCGGCGCGTGTTGATGTAGTGGGTTGCTACTGCCATCAGCTCGAGGAACTTCTGGATTTCCTTGCCCTGCTTGGCCACCGCGGCGTTGTTGGCGGCGATACAGCAGCAGGGATGGTCGCGGAATACACCCGGTGGTAGGTCATGCAATTCGGCCACGCACTTGCCGATGCCCTTGGACTCGGCGATGGCGGCCCAGGGATTGTTGGACACGTAGCCGTCAATCTGGCCGGTCTGCAGCCCGGTGTTCAGGTTGGCCTCTTCCTTCATCATCACCATGAGTATCTTTGCCTTGGTATCGCCCGCATCGGTGGTGAAGGTGATGCCTTCTTCCTGGAGTGCGCGCTTGAAGATAAGTTCAGCAACCGCAACCGGATTCTTGAACCCGATGCGCACCTGCTTCTTCTGGGCCTTTACCCATTCGATGAACTTCTGCCAGGAATCTAGCCCAAGGTCAGGTTTCATTACCAGCATATCACCCTTGGAGTGCAGGGGCGAGATAAGCTTCAGGGGCGAACCCTTGTCCACGAAGAACTCAACCGCGGCCACCCCGCCGAATCCGACGTCAAACGTACCTTGGCTCATGGCTGTGGGCATATCCGAGCCACCACCAGCCTTGTACAGCTCCACCTCGCATACGACTTTCTTGCCGTCGTGCAGCTTGTAGAGCTCTTTCGGTTTCACTTCCTCGAACCAGATGTTGTACGGCTTCTGGAAATCCTGACCAGCAAGGCAGGCGACGTAGAGCGCGGAATGGTGGTCGTGACCAACATGGCCAACCTTGAGCACCGGCGTCTCGGTCTTCCCGGCACAGCCGATCGCTAGAACCAGCGTACCAGTCAGCAGACATATACCGACGAGCAGTCTTCTCATGTTTCCTCCTTATTGGCTTAGGACACAGCTCTGCTCCTCATCTCAATCCTCTCAAGTTTGGTGGAGAGGGAAAGGGTGAGGAGGTAGAATCTGGTCATGTCCCGCGCCGGTTACTTCGGTTTCTCGCCGATGTAGAAGCCGCGGCCGACCTGATGCCGGTGTGCCGCATCCCGCCATAGGTTCACAAGACTCTTGGCGAAGTCGAACAGTTCCGGCCCGAAGTTCTGCATGATAGTGGGCTTCAGCTTCTCTTCGACCATCGGCTTGTATTCGTCAAAGCAGCGGGCAAAATCTTCGGTCTGGTCTTGCGCGTCAAGGATGCGGAAACCGGCACGTTTCAGAACTTCCTGCCAGCCCTGAAATGTTTCCATGTAGGGGAACGCCATTGACTCGTAGAGTTTGGCCAAGAGCGGCTCGTCTATCTTGCCGGTGATGACCCAGTCGGTGAAGCCAATTTTTCCGCCGGGCTTCAATACCCGGAAGCACTCACGGGCAAGAAGGTCTTTGTCGGTGACGTAGCACCACGCTTCTTGGCCCCAGACGATGTCAAAGGTGTCCTTTTTGAAAGGCATGTCCATCGCATTACCTTCAACAAAGGTGATGACGTTGTCCAGACCAGCGGCTTTGGTACGCTCTCTTGCTTTCTCAAGCATGGTTTTGGTGAAATCAAGCCCGGTTACCCTTACTCCGTACTTCTTGGCGATGTGCCGGGCTGGTGCACCAAGGGCTGAGCACACGTCCAAGACGTGCAGGCCCGGTCTCAGACCCAGCGCCTGGGCCAGTTCGTCAGTTGTCCGCTCAGCTCCGGAGTGAATCTGCTCGGACATTACCGCTTCCCACAACAGACCGCCCGGACCGTCGTAAACGTCCTGGACATCCTTGCCGGTGTAGTCGTAGCGCTTTGGCATACTACCTCCTTATGTGCTGGTTATGCTGCCGCGGCCTATTCCGCGACAGCGAGCGAAATTGGTTCTCAGAAGGTTACAGTACCGGGCGCTGGCTAGCGACTCAGAAAGAAGACGGCCAGACCTGCACACACCAGGCCAAGGATATGCATAATGGACAGCTTCTCGCTGAGAAATATGACCCCTAGCACAGCCGGTATGAGAATGTACATACCCGACAGCGGCACTACGACCGAAGCCGGGCCGCGGCGCAGGGCCAGAAGGAAGAATATATAGGCCATTCCGGAAAGAAAACCGGACAGAATCACCAGCGGATGCGGCCGCAATAGTTTTCCCGTATTGTCGGTGAACACGAAAACGGCGACAGGAAGAATCGTGGCCAGTGTGCTCCAGAAAGCCAGATTCTGCGAAGATACCTGGCCGGCAACCACCTTGGTAAGAAAACCCCAGCTGCCCCACAGCAGCAGGGCGATGACGGAAAGCAAACGGTAGTCCATAATCAATGTTGTTTGACTCGGTAAGGCCTACTTCCGGCGCACGGCCGGAGAAGAATCGCCCGGTCACCGCTTGCCCCTCGCAGTGCCGGGTCGAACAGTCGCTTCAGGCCGAATTGTCAGGAGCGCACGGCTCCGAAGGTGACGGTTCACGTCTGCCACCTCCGGAGAGGGCAGATGTCAGGCCTCATCAAAATTATGATAGGAAGACGTGGAAACATGTCAATACCTACTCCACCGTAACAGACTTGGCGAGGTTTCTCGGTTTGTCCACGTCACAGCCACGCAGGACCGCGACATGATAGGCCAGAAGCTGCAGTGGCAGGGCAATGACGATCGGCGAGAGGTACTCTGGTGTTTCCGGTACGTAAAATACTGTCTCGGCTATTTCCTCGAGTTCACGGTCCCCCTCAGTGCCGATGGCGATGATGCGGCCCTTTCTCGCCCTGGCCTCGGCCAGATTAGACACCATCTTGTCATACACCGAGTCGCGGGGCGCGATGCCGATGACCGGTACCGCATCGGTAATAAGTGAGATCGGGCCGTGCTTCATCTCTCCTGCCGGGTAGCCGGTGGCATGAACATAGGAGATTTCCTTTAGTTTGAGAGCGCCCTCAAGTGCGGAAGGGTAGTTTATGCCCCGGCCCAGGAACAGGAAGTCATGGGCAAAGGACAGCCGGGAAGCAACTTCCCTTATGCGACGGTCGAGGCGCAGGGTCCGTTCCATCTGCTCGGGCAGTCGCCGACACTGGGCCGCAATTTCGCTGAGCCGTTCGTCATTCATCGTACCCCGGACCCGGGCAAAGTGAAGTGCGAGGGTAAGGAGCGTAAATATCTGGGCGGTGTAGGCCTTGGTTGAGGCAACGCCAATTTCCGGGCCAGCATGGATGTACACGGTTGAATGGGCCTCACGGTCAATTGAGGAACGCCGGGTGTTCAGGACGGCGAGCGACTTGATGTCACGCTGGGCAGCTTCGCGCAGCGCAGCAAGCGTATCCGCGGTCTCGCCCGACTGGCTGACCGCAAGCATCAACGTGTTGTTCGCATAGATGAACTCTGAGGTGCGGAGCTCGGAGCTGATTTCCACCGATGTCGGAAGACGACAGAACTTTTCAAAGTAATACCGGCCGATAAGCCCGGCATGGTAGGACGTACCGCAGGCCTGTATGACGATACGCTCAAGCCGCTCGATTTCCTCTGGGTAGAACAGAAACTCCGGGTCCAGCCGGACTGGAGCAGGGCCTGGTATTGTCGACCGGGACTCAGGCTCAGGAAAACGGCGGGCGATGTTTTCCCGGATGACATCGGGCTGCTCGAAGATTTCCTTGCGCATGAAGTGCGGGTAGCGGCCTTTGGACACCGCCCTGTCGCCGAGTTCGAGTCGGGTGAACGGTCGCTCGACCCTCCGACCACTAAGGTCGGTAATGGTAACCGCATCTCGGGTGATTACCGCGACCTCACCGTCGTGCAGGACAAGCATCTTCCTGGCAATACCGACGAGCGCCGGCGCATCCGAGGCGAGAACATGCTCGGACCGGCCCTGGCCAATAACCAGTGGACTGCCAACCCGCACCGCGAAGATACGGTCCGGGTGCCGTTCGGATACGAGTGCGAGCGCGAACGAACCCTGTAGCTCGACCGCAGCACGGCGGATCGCCTGAGTAAGGTCTTGGTCATAGTAGGACTCGATCAGGTGAACCACAACTTCGGTGTCGGTAGAAGAGAGGAACCGGTGGCCGGCAGCAACGAGCCGGTCTCGCAGCGGACGGTAGTTCTCAATGATGCCATTGTGGACCAGGGCGATGATGCGTTTGCAGTCGGTAAACGGGTGAGCGTTGTCGTCCGTCACGCGACCATGCGTCGCCCAGCGGGTGTGGCCGATGCCCAAGTTGCCCGAAAGCGGGTCGCGGGCCAGCATTTCCTTGAGTTTCTGCAGCCGGCCCGCGGTCTTCCTTATCCTGAGCCCACCGTCAACAGTGGCAATGCCGCAGGAGTCGTAGCCACGATACTCAAGCCGCTCGAGGCCCACCATCACGACGTTAGTGACATTGCGCCGGCCGATGTAGCCTACGATTCCGCACATCAGCCAGCTCCAGGATGGAATCTATGGAACATATATCACCTCACGTTGTCAAGACCTTGCAGGCTCGGGCCATTACTTCGGCGAGCCTGTCCTCTTCCCGGGTTTCGCCAATTATCCGGACCAATGGTTCGGTGTTGGACGGTCGGATGTGCACCCAGAAGTCAGGGCATTCGAATCGAAGTCCGTCGCGCTCGTCCACCCGGCATTCCGCAAACTCGGCACGCAGCCGGGACCGGCGCTCGGTAAACTGCGTCCGGTCAACAGAAACAGTGAGTTTTGTCATCCGGTAGGACGGCAAAGCCGCACGTAGGCTGGACAACTTGCTGCCGGTTATGGCAATCAGCCCGAGCACAGCTGCGGCGGCAACAAGACCGTCGCGGGTGAAATTCACTTCAGGCAGAATGACGCCGCCGTTGCCCTCGCCACCCAGCACGGCGGCAGTCTCAATCATCCGTTCGACCACCGCGGCCTCGCCGACCGGCGCGCGCAGCAGATGGACCCGGTGGTTGGCACAAACATCTTCGATGCTGCGGCTGGTCGAAAGGTTGACAACAACCGGACCCTTGCGATGAAGGAGAACGTATTCAGCGGCAAGGCAGATGGTGGCTTCCTCACCGAGTGCGACGCCGGTTTCATCCACGAAACTTGCCCGGTCACCGTCCGGATCAAACGCAATCCCAAGGTCAAGATGGTCGGACCGCACGAGACGACGGAGTTCGGTCAGATTCTCGGGAGCAGGCTCGGGTCGGCGCGGAAATCCCGCGACCAGTGCGGTTAGCGACCGGTCACAGTAGATTGGTATCGGCTCACAGCCGAGTGTGCGCACCAGCCGGACCGCGGCATCGGCCGCTGCACCGTTGACGGCGTCAATGCCGACCCGCAGGCCGGTGTGCACCAGCCGTTGTCGCGCCGGCGCGAAAATCGGGCTGTCCGCAATCGCCCGGATGTGGTCCTCAACTGCATTAGGGTAGTTGCTCACATGGCCGACATCCCGCCAGGATGCGCGGGTAAAGGTGCCTGACTCGGCGAACTCACGGAACCGCCTAACCTCGGATGGACAAAGGAAGCGGCCGGCCGCACCGGCGAATTTCATGCCGTTCCATTCTTCCGAGTTATGGCTGGCAGTTATAATTAGCGCTGCGGTGCGTTGCTGATGTCGTACGTGATGCAGCACGGTCGGGGTTGGACAGACTCCGAGCAGTTCGACGTTCCGGCCAACACTCGCCAAGCCGGCAGTCGCAGCCGAGGCGAAGACCGGGCTCGAAGGTCTGGAATCGTGGCCCAAGACGACCGTACCCGGGCCGATGAGCGCGCCGAATGCAGCCGCGAAGCGGCTAACCACTTCTGGACAGAGTTCCTGACCGACGATTCCCCGAAGCCCGGAGATACCGAAGACAGACGGCTGCACAAATTGGTATTATAGAGTATGACAGGCGCTATGCAATACACGCAGCGTTTGGTGCCGGACCGCATGCACCGACAAGAGTTCCAGCACTCTGCACCGAGAGCAAGAAGGACCGTCTTTGATTCCTTGGGACGGAAACAAGATACCGGAGCATCGTATGGCGTATGCCTTGACGCGGGGCGGTTTACGACTTACGCTTGAGCCATGAAAGGAGTCCTGATGAAAAGCGTGACGTTGCTTACGGCAGCAGTAGTAGTCTTCGCTCTGTCCTGCGGAACCGGCCAAGTGAAGTGGGTCCGCGTGGTTGACTGTGGAGCGGATGAAGTCGGCGCCGGACTCGCTTCGAACGGCAATATGCTTGTGGTCCTTGGCACCAAGACTACGCCTCGGCTCGGCAGCGTCTGGGTGATGCAGGCGCTCCAGCCGGATGGTGAGCTTCGCTGGCGCCGGGAATACTCTCAGGGTTCAAACAGCTTTGCCGGCGACGCAGTAATGAACCGACAGGGCGAGCTGTTCGCATGCGGCACATGCGTACTCAAGGGTAAGGACATGTGCGTTGTCGTCCGGGTACAGGCCGACGGCCGGCTCGCATGGCAACGTGCCCTTGAGATGGGCGAGGCAAGCCGGGCAAAAGGGATATACCTTACCGACAGTGCCCTGTTTGTATGCGGGTCGGTGCAGACCAAGGAGGGACAGGAGGTCATGGTCGCAGTGCTGGACCCGGAGCAGGGCAAGACTAAATGGTCACGGAACTACAATTTCGGTCCGGTCGCCGAAGCAACCGCACTTGTCGCTAACATCAAGGGCGAGATTGTGTTCGTCGGACAGGCCGGTACCGCCGAGAACCCGGATATTATCATCGGCCGGCTCAAGGCAAATGGCGACACCCTGTGGACCCGACGCTATGATTCAGGTGCGGCTGACCGTCCGGGCGGTGTAGTATTTGACGTATTCGGCAATGTCGTTGCGACCGGTACAGGACAGGAGGGCGATGCGGCCCGGTGCGTCATTCTTGAGTACCTGCCGGATGGCGGTCTGATTCGGAAGACCGCATACCACGAGCAGGTCACGGCTCAGGGCCGACAGGTTGCCGCGACGCCAGGAGGAGACCTGTTCGTTGCTGGCCGGATAAAGACCCCGGCCGGATGGCAAATGCTGGCATTCCAGTACCGGCCGGCTGCAACCTCTATCTGGGAGCGGACTTGGGCTAAGCCGGGCGCCGACGTGTCCGGTGAAGATGTCTTTGTTGAGGGTGATGTGTTTGCGCTTGGTACAATTGACAAGAAGGATGGTGGCCGTGACATGGTGGTTGTCCGATTCACGCGGCCTGAGCCGGTAAAGCAGCAGTAACCGGACCGGACAATGCTGCTGCGGTTTGAGAACAGAGTGCCGAGCATTGGTAGGGAAGTATTTGTTGCACCCAACGCAGTCGTAATCGGCCACGTTGTTGTCGGTGAGCGGTCAAGTGTATGGTTCGGGACCGTCATTCGTGGAGACGTTGATCAGGTTGTCATCGGCCAAGACACGAACATCCAGGACTTGGCGGTCGTACATGCGGACGAGGGGGTGCCTACCAAGGTCGGCAGTCGTGTTACGGTGGGACATCGGGCAATACTTCACGGGTGTCTGGTAGAGGATGAGTGTGTGGTCGGTATGGGAGCAATTGTTCAGAATCGGGCCAGGGTGGGCAATCATTCGATTATCGCCTCGGGGTCAGTGGTTCTTGAGGGCTTTGATGTCCCAGCCGGGACACTGGTCGCAGGAGTGCCGGCCAAGGTCAAGCGGGATCTGACTCAGGCCGAGATTGCCTACATTGGCGAACTTGCTGATATATACGTCGGTCGAGCAAGGGTGTACTCTGCACAACAGGAGCGCGACGGCTGAACGAAGCATCTCACCAGAAGTTAGGATATGGCGCCCGACTCAGCACGCGATACCCGCAGCTTCACCATCATCTCAGGTGAACCAGAGCGACTAACCGACAGTTGAACTAGGATGTGCATGGGGCAGGACGATTCGCCCCTGCCAGCGCGCTAAACGAAGGCAGGTCCAGCCCAGAGCTCCGGGCGCACGGCCGGGCTAAAGTCCTGGCCCGAGCAGGGACTCGGAGCTACCGTCGCTGTGGACAGCATGTTCGCCGTCACGGCCGGTTGCGGCGCGGCTAAGAAGCCGACGAACCTCCATCAGTTGATTCATGAAGTCCGCCGAACTGTCTAGGGCAATATCTTCATTATTGCCGTGCGGCAATGTCGGGAGCCCTTGGCCGGCGTTGATACCCATACCTGTTTGCAGTACAATATGCACCGTCCATGCCTTATTTGTCGCGGTGTGCACATTATGCCAAGTGGCGTGACGCCAGACTGTTACGGCTGTAATGTCTGAGCCGATCGCGACAGCATGTTGAATGCAGCCGTTTTCTACGTCACATGGGCTGTAGGATGCGGCACGTACCTGCAGTCTGTGCTGTTATTTCGGAGAAGCACGGTTGCCGAATGTTCCAGCAGTTGGACCTTGGGGGTCCGATTGTGAGTCACAATTTGTTGTCAGGAAACTTTATTTGTTGCCGGGTGGGTCTGAACTGATGACTTTCGTCGTAATTGGATCTACCCCAAATAGGTTCTGCACTGACCGTAGTCATGCAACCTCCTGAGTCGGCACACCACTAGCATATTTGCCCCTGTGCCCAGCATCAAGTCGGCGCTCAGCCCGCCGTAGGTCATAAAGCAGGCGCAGAAGGTCGGTTCCA